>JAMXLQ010000059.1 GCA_024280975.1 Methanosarcina sp. | reverse complement strand
ACATCCTGAAAGCCTGCTAGGTCCCAAGCATTGGCTATTAAAGCTCCATCCCTCATCCAGATGTATGCATAGGTATCTCTATTGAATTGAAGGTTATCTGAATCACATGAGGCAATTATGCCACCGCTGTTATCCATGCCTGCTCTCATTATCATCAATGATTCCTTGAACATTTTTGTTATCTCGCTAGGCAAAATGCTAAGGTTCGATTCCTTCTTGTCCACCCAAGCGGCAAAATAATTTTCAGTCTCTAGGAGTAGTTGTTCTACGCCAGTTCTTTTAATCTTAGAATCCAGATTCTGGACATCATTCAAATCTTGGCCACAGGCTATCCAGTAATAGAGTAATTCATGTGACTTAGGAGCCAGATCAAGCTCAAAGGAAACCGTCGAATCTACAGATCCTTGGGAAATGGAGAATCCGCCTAGTAATCCATCCTCTGCATCTACCCAGGTGCCTGCCATGCCGGGTATCTCCTTGACTCCAGTAGCAAACTGGTAGATTCCTTTGCCTTGACTAGTGACGCCATCAATAAGGAAGTAGCGCTTACGTTTATAATGGATTATAGAGTTTAGGGCAGAGTCATACATTGCGGTATCGCCAAATGCATCGCCGTAGATATGAAAGTCATGACTGAAAAAGAGCCTAGCTTTCTTCTGTGAATCCTCTTTGTTATGGATTATCAATTTCTTAAGGTAAACATCCAAATAATTATGGACTCCTTCATTGGTTTCTATAGTGATGCCCAACTCCGAGTGGCTAGCTTTGGTCCTGCTGACTAGAGTCTCAGGCATATATTCCATCTTAATATCCCAGCTGCCATCGACCCATCCGAATTTTCCATCTACCCAAATGCCATTCCTAAAAATATGGCCTCCTACATGATTCTCCAGGCCGATTTGGGGATAATATAGATCCCTGATCCTCGATTCCCCATCAAAGGCGATAGCCAGCCTGCCATTACCTATTATAGTCCCTCTTGGCATATTCTGTCTCTTAAAAATAGTCTATGCTTAATTATCCGCTACATAAAGATATAAAGCTACAGGATCAGTTCAAGCTTAGAGAGTATTAACGAGATCATTTCATCTTGGTTAAGTAAAGTCTGAGGAGAATAGCGTTTCTTCAGCTAGCTCAAACCTAAATATGTCCTGCCCTAAAGACTTGACAGAGCCGCTATTAGGAAAAAATATTAAAGTGTTTCTTCTGAAACAGGATAGGTAATATCAGCCTTACGGATGACAAACGATGATTCGTGTCCTTCAGTCATGCGCTGTGCCATTGCAATAGGGATGCCAAGTGCCAGCATGTCTGCAGGGAACCATTGGTTGCTCTCTGGGATGAAAGGACTCAGGATTGTTGTGTCTTTCGGCCACCCGGAGGCTATTCCAGCGGGGAAAGATACGAAGAACGGTCATAAGGTTTACCTTCATAAGAGGTCCTTTTGATGCTTCCTAAAAACTTCCATAACTTCTCTCGCTAAGTCCAATGTACCAAATTCGGTAGCGGGCTTTATCTGCAATATTTTAGAATATTGGAGTTCTTAACATTAAGCTCGTCTATTCTCTAGAAACAACTACGAGTTACCCCATCTTTCCTCCATAGAATTGTTGCATTGAGCAGCCTCTGGAAATACCTATATAAATATAATTCAGGCAGACTATGAAATAAGTACAATCAAAGTATAAAAGCTTCAAAAGAGAGAATCATTAAAATATATATAAAATAAAGAAAACCCAAAAGAAGAGTACGAGGGGTGGGATTCGAACCCACGAGCTCCTACGAGAATAGGTTCTGAACCTCTCGCCTTCGACCTGGCTGGGCAAACTCTCGCATATTGAGAGATAGTTTTTTTGTGTTCGTTTATTCTTCGTTTAAAGGTGTTTTACTGCTAAGTTTCTTCTCTTATACTATTTCGAAAAGTGATATACTGCTCAAAAGCTCTAAATATTACTATTTATCTGGCTTTTGAGTAATCTTAGCCACACAATACTTAGAGTTCCCACGACAAATACAATTAGCAAGTCGTCACCATGCAACAGTGAGAACCGGAACAGACTTCTTAAAGCCGGAACATACAGAACCAGAAGTAAGCCTGAAAGCGCTCCTACAAGCACATATCTCAAAGCTTTGTTCTCTGAAGACAACGTTTTGATTATGCTCTGTGACCAGGAAAGATTTGCCACGATTAAAGTAAGATTGGAAATTACTAGTGTGGCGAATGTAAGTGTGCGCGCATCTACTTCACCTTTGCCCATATATAACGCATACAGGAAAACAACAATCACTCCTATGAGCATGCTTATTCCCTGTACCATGCTAAGGGCCAGGTTTTTTCTTCCGAACATTCTTTCCTGCAAATTTCGAGGTGGTCTATTCATTATGTTTTTCTCTTCAGGTTCAGCCTCAAAGACTGTTGAGCAGGCAGGATCAATTATCAACTCCAGAAACGCTATGTGCGCAGGCAAAAGGACAAGAGGCAAATTAAATAATATAGGAAACACCGCAAGCCCTGCAATAGGAATGTGGACTGAAAATATGTAACTTATTGCTTTCTTGAGATTCTCGAAAATCCTCCTCCCAAGCCTGACGGCTGCAACTATGGAAAAGAAATCATCGTTTAGGAGGACAATCGATGCAGACTCACGAGCTACATCCGTACCCCTTTCTCCCATTGCAATTCCAATATGAGCAGATTTCAGGGCAGGTGCATCGTTAACCCCATCTCCCGTCATCGCAACAACTTCGCCGTTTAATTTTAAAGCGTTTACAATTGCAAGTTTTTGCTCAGGCACAACCCGGGCGAAGATATTTGTCGTTTTGATTTTTTCCGCAAGTTGAGTTTGATCCATGCTGGCAAGTTCAGGGCCAGTAATATACTGATCAGTGTTTTTTAAACCGATCTGTCTTGCGATATGCTGGGCTGTGCCTGGATAATCTCCTGTAATCATAATGACTCTTATGCCCGCAGTATAACATTCCTTTACCGATTGAGCAACCGATGGCCGAACAGGATCAACAAAACCAAGCAATCCTATAAATTCAAATTCGAAATCATGCTGTTTTTCAGGTAAAGAGTCTTCCTCGAAGCTAGCTTTAGCCACACCGAGAACTCTCAAACCCTTATTTGCCATCTCCTGGACATGGGACAGTAGATCCTGTCTCTTCGGCTCACTGAGATGGCATAAATCAATAATAGCTTCAGGAGCGCCTTTTACAGCGATAACATATTTACGGGAATCATTTGATTCCCATACATTTGACAATGCGAGTAAATTTTTAGAAAGAGGATACTCCCGGACAAGTTTCCATTCACGATGTGTGTCTTCATGGTCTGGAAGGAACTTTTCAGTGCTTTTTTTGATTTCTTTCTCAAGCGGATCAAAAGGATCCTGCAAACTTGCCAGATAGCCGAATTCAAGCAGTTCATGGAATTTCTCAAGCAGGCACTTACTTTTATCAATCTCACAATACTCGTTTCCTGAATACAGAGTGCTTAAAATCATCTTGTTCTGTGTCAAAGTCCCCGTTTTATCCACACACAGTACAGTCGAAGAACCAAGAGCCTCAATAGCGGGCATGCGCCTTACCAGAACGTTTCTCTTGGACAAGCGCCAGGCCCCCATACTCAGGAACACAAGCAAAACTACTGAGAATTCTTCAGGAAGGAGAGCCATGCTCAAACTCAGTCCCGCCAGCAAGCCATGCAACCAATCTCCTCTGGTTATTCCGTAGACTACCACTACAAGGAAGCAGAGTATTCCTCCAAAAATAGCAAAATTCTTTATGATTAAAGCCGTTTCTTTCTTAAGCAGAGAATCTTCCTCGGTAATCGTTCCCAGAGCTTTTCCGATCTTCCCCATCTCGGTGTTTATCCCTGTAGAGCTTGCCTGGGCTATTCCCTGACCCTGAATCACCAGTGTTCCAGAATAAACAAACGGAGTATCATCTCCTCCTGGCTGTTCGGGCTGTAAGGACTGGATTATTTCGGTAGATTCGGATTTTCGAACTGCAAGGGATTCACCTGTGAGCAGAGATTCGTCCACCAGAAGATTCGTACAGGAAAGGACAACCCCATCTGCTGGGACGCGGTCCCCCTCTCTTAAAATCATAATGTCGCCTTTAACGACTTCCCGCCCTGGAATTCTCTTCTGTTTCCCATCTCTTATCACAAGAGCCCTTGGGCTTGAAAGATCCCTCAAAGCCTCTAATGCTCTTTCGGTCTTCCTCTCCTGGTTAAAAGTTATACCCATGACCACAAAAACGAACAATAGCAGTATCAATGCATCTTTTACTTCCCCCAGGAACAGATAAATCAGACCTGCGCCTAAAAGAAGAAGCAACATAGGTTCTTTAAGAACATTCAGTAAGATGGAAAAAATGCTCTGTTTTTTTTGGGAAGGTAGCTCATTATAGCCTTCCTTTTCGAGTATTTCAGAAGCTTCATCTCCTGAAAGTCCAGTTATATGTTCAGGATCGAATGTAGATTCCATTTTTGTTCATACCTGCCGTAATAGCTCATATCTTCATTGAGTTTTCGAACTTTGGATTTATCTTCTCCCGGTGATAGATGGATTGGCAAAAACTCATAAAAATGCAGAGGAATGCAGTTATTTCAACTTGGTTATTCTAGTACTTAAGTAATAAAACTATCTTTAATTCAAAAATCTAACACGATGTATTAATTAACTCGTAATAATAGTTCGTGGAGCTTTTAAGATACCTATAAATACACATTTGCCTCATTATGAAATCCACGTGAGATATGAGTATAAAATTATAAATAAAGTTTATAGATAAATCAATCTCATTATGGACCCCAGAACGGAGGTGAATGATCATGGAAAGTGCATCTTATTACTATAAATATCGTAGGTTCATAAAATGGCTGCGTTTATACCTGGCACTTGCGGGACCAGGCATAATTGTAATGGTAGCGGACAATGACGCAGGTGGCATTACAACCTATGCTGCGACAGGCGCCAAATTTGGCTTCCATTTTTTATGGTTTATATTACTTCTCGGCCCAGTAGCGTATGTCGTTCAAGAAATGACTGTAAGATTAGGTGCAGTCACCAAACGAGGGCATGCTGAGGCTATATTTGACGCTTTTGGCCCATTCTGGGGTTGGTTTTCGTTAATAGATCTGGGTATTGTGGATTTTCTCACATTAGTTACTGAGTTCATAGGAATGACGGCTGCTCTGAAGATTTTTGGCGTGCCACCTGTAATAACAGTAATTGGTGTTGCCATCTTGATGAGTGCCATAGTCATGCAAGGTCGATATTGGACCTGGGAAAAGATAGTACTCGTATTCTGTGCACTTAACCTGATCTATATTCCTGCAGCTCTGATTATTCATCCTGACGTTAGTGCGATCACAAAAGGACTGATTCCAGGTTTTCCCACAGGACTAACAAATGATGTTTTTTTCTTCCTTATGGCCAATATAGGAACAACGATAGCTCCATGGATGTTGTTCTTCCAGCAGAGCTCTGTAGTAGATAAGGGCATGACTGAAAAAGACATTTTATTTGGAAAACTCGATACTGCATCTGGTGCACTCTTCACAGTAATTGTTGCAGCCTTTTGTATAATTCTCACTGCTACATTGCTTTACAAGCCAGGAGGAGTAGATATTGAAAGTGCCGCTGCTGCTGCATCTGCAATAATGGTCCACAATCCTTTTGTTGGCTCTGCTCTTGCCATAGGACTTTTTGATGCCGGTCTTCTTGGGGCTATTTGCATATCGCTGGCAAGTTCATGGGCAATGGGAGAAGTCTTTGGATGGGCTCATTCTATCAATAACAAGCCTTCAGAAGCTCCAATGTTCTATGTGTTCTATTTCTTAAGCCTGATTGGTGCCGGCATAATAGTATTGCTCCCAGGTTCTCCACTAGTACTGATAACTCTATTCGTGCAGGTTATAGCTGTAACTCTTCTTCCAGCAGCTCTGGTATTTTTAATACTTCTGCTCAACAATGAAGAGCTGATGGGTAAATATAAAAATACGCTTGTGCAAAATATATTGGGCTTCTCGATTGTACTTATGATAATTATTCTCTCCACACTCTATGCCCTAAGCGTGGTTTTTCCGGAGATGTTCAAATGAGCGAGAATAAGATATGTGATGATAAGGGGGTAATAAATATGACAGAGAGCGTTTGTGACACATCTCAAAAGGGGAGAATCAAACATTTAGTAAAAGAGTGGAGAAGGAAAATAGGTGAGATTAATCAGAAATATAGTGAACCACGCTTGAAGATGACGCCTCTAGTCAGGTTTTCACTTCTTGCCCTCCGAATTTATCTAATAGTGCTTGTGATTATATTAGTTTATAAATTCTACACATTGGTAAGGTAAGAGGGAGGTGAAGGTATGAAGGCTGGATCCGCAAAAAAACAATTAGAAGGAACCTTTTTTTTAAGTGAAGTGATGAATGCAAATGTTTTTCTCAAAGGCAAAAAGATAGGAAAGCTCTCAGATATTGTTATAGTTAATACAGGTAAGGTGGCCGTAGCTACATATATCATTATAAGTCGACCTTTCGGTTATCCCTCATTACTGGTACCCTGGAATGATGTAAGTACATTCAGTGATAAAGAAATAACTGTAGATCTCGACGATGTAGAAAAGTATGCCTGCAAAATTCCTGAAGGATTTATTCTTCTGAAAGATTTCATTCTGGATAAAAAGATTCTGGACATGGAAGATGCAGATGTTGAGGTCGTTTACGATATCAAGATGATACTGAAGAACAAACTCTATATCACTGACGTAGACCCTTCTAGAGATGCGCGTCTCCGGAGGCTGGGCCTTAGTAAATTTGCTAATTTGGTTCATAAGAAAGACGATAAAAGTGAAGAAGAACTTATTCCCTGGTTCTATGTCCAAGCGTTGCCTCCCAATATTGGAAGTTTTACGGGTGACGTTAAGTTAAATGTATTAAAAGAGAAGTTGAACGATCTCCCACCTGTAGATATCGTAGAGATTCTTGAAGATCTGGATCACGAGCAGAGACTTACTGTGATCAATCAGCTCGATGACGAACACGCTTCTGATGCTCTCGAAGAAATTGGTCCGAACATGCAAAGGGAGATAATATCCTCTCTGAACAAGGAGAAGGTAGCTGACTTGATTGATAGAATGACACCTGGTCAGGCAGCTGATGTACTGGCTGTACTGACTTTGGAAGATCAAGCAGAGATAATGAAGTTAATGGATGAAGGAAATCTCCATAAGATAAAGTCTATCCTTGAAAAACGGCAGGATACGATACTCAACCTCATAACAGAGAAATATATAAAGGCTCAACCTGACGAGAAGGTAGAGACTATACAGAATGATTATCCTAAAATTGCAAAGGGCAAGGATGAAATAATGTATATTCATGTCGTAGGCAAAGATAATAGGTTATTGGGTATTCTCGATGTAAAGGAGATCCTTCAGGCAGATGATGAAGCACTACTTAGGGATGTCATGAATAAGAGTGTTATAACCTTGAAGCCAGAAAGCAGTATTGCAGAGGCTACGGCGATGTTCTCCAGATATGGTTTCAGGTCACTTCCAGTGACGAACAAAGAAAATAAAATAGTAGGAGTTGTAAGTCAGCGAGACGTCGCAAAGCTGACACTTCACTTTTTGGAATGATAAATAGCTCCTATATTTCGCTTTATAAGATACTTCCCGTCTTTGAAAAACATATGAAAATAACAATAACTCAAAATAAATAAAAAATAAAGTAAATTAAAGAAATAAAGGCGAACTAATCAAAAATTCTCAGTTATATAATCCACCATGGATTCGAAAACCCGCAGGCCATCGTCTGAGCCCAATATCGACTCGGAGGCTCTTTCTGGATGGGGCATGAGACCGAAGATATTTCTTGAGGTATTTACTATTCCTGCAATATTTTCAAGAGAACCGTTAGGATTAGCTGCATCCGTTACTTTTCCGTTTTCATTCACGTAGCGGAAGACAACCTGATCGTTTTCGTCAAGTTCGGCCAGGGTTTTCTCTTCGGCATAGAACTGTCCTTCCATATGGGCAATAGGCATCCTGATAATCTCGCCTTTCCTGAACTTTGAGGTAAAAGGTGTATTAACGGTTTCTACCCTGAGGTTGGTCCAGTGACACCTGAACTTAGGATATTCGTTAGTTGTCAGAGCTCCCTCAAGCACTCGGGCTTCGGTAAGAATCTGGAAACCGTTGCAAATTCCAAGGACAGGCTTACCTTCAGCTGCAAGTTTTTTTACCGAGTTCATTATTGGTGTACGAGCTGCAATTGCTCCTGCCCTGAGATAGTCTCCGTAGGAGAATCCTCCAGGGACAACGACTCCGTCAAACCCTGTCAGATCTTCCTGTTTATACCAGACAGTCTCGGCGTCCACACCTACGACGTCTTTAAGGACATGCAGGACGTCCAGGTCGCAGTTTGTGCCTCCGAACTGAAGAATGGCAATTTTCATTTTTTTCCCCTCAATTTTCAAAGCTTTGGCTTTTCCGACACCTCAATCTTTTATCCTCTACAACTCAATTAAGTTCCTTGAGATCGATTGTATAATTGTGGATGATTGGGTTTGCGATAAGTTTCTGACACATCTCATCAACTTTCTGCTCTGCAATCTCGGCAGACTCGGCCTCGAGCACTATTTCGTACAGCTTTGCGGTCTTTACACTGCTGACCTGGTAGCCAAGTTGTCCAAGAGCCCTTTTTGCGGTAGTGCCTTCAGGATCGAGCATACCCGCTTTCTGTTCAATTCTAACTGTTGCCTGGTACTGCATTTTTATAAGCCTCAATTTAAATTTTGAAATTAATAGTATTCCCCATTTCTCGGGGCTCCGAATATGAGATTAAATAAAATTTAAGTAAGTAATCATCAGTCTGAATTATAACAGTTATAAGGTGTTTAAATTATTCTAACGATATCTTTTATTTGTTTGGGTACTGGCTCGCTTTTAACCTGCCTTACCGCGCCGATTTCAAGGGAAATAAGGATAAAAGCTATTTAATCTTATGGGTCTTAGTTTGTTTTGAATGCCTGTTGGCTTGATGCTAGAAATAGAGCTTTGGATTAAGATCTGAATGTTATAATTCTCTAGATATTATTGGAATGGTCTTTTTTCTGGCTACTTACTCTAAAAACCTATATTTTCTAACTTGGCTTTTGGGCATTAACTATTGCTTTTAATGTATAATAGTTAACAGTATCGATTCCTAGTTATTGTAAAATAGATATACTTGCTAAAGTTGTGTCTACCCAGCGATAAAAGTATGCAAGAAAATTATTTCAGTGAATTGTAGAAACTCTTTGTAAGTTGTAGGGCACAAAACCAAAAAATAAGTTGAGAAGTTTTAACTTCCCATGCTTCTTATTACCTAGACTTACTTTATTAATTCATTGATTTTATTGTAAAAATCAACTATCACGTTCGTTGCCTCATTTTCCATGTCCAGCTGGAAAGTTCGTATCTGCTTACCGAGGGGTTTTTCTTGAACAATTCCTGATGCAACCAAAGGTTCGATGACCCTTGATACGCTGGAATGAGATAACCCAGTTTCTTCAGCTATTCCTGAAAGATAGGTTGGCTCATTCTGGTTTTTGATCAAGTTTTTAAGAACTGTCATTTGTGCGGTTTTTCCAAATATTTTTTCCATTGAATCCATTGATATCATCTCAGAGGTGGCTATTCTCTATAAGTGATTTTTCAGTTCCAATACCCGCCGCCAGTTTATAAACTTATCTTCTAATTTAATAGGTTAGAGACCATTTAAATATTTTATATTCGGATGCTTATTCTATCAGAATGTCTCTACTTTCTCTAACTTAGTCTCAAATGCGTAAGTCGTATATACATTATAACTTTTAATCCCCACCGCAAAATTCTATGGAGACTTGTAATGAGAAGCTCTATCATCAAAGAAGGATCGGAACGTGCTCCCAACCGTTCACTTCTAAAAGCGACAGGGGTCACAGATTCCGAGATGAGAAAACCGTTTATTGCAGTTGTAAATTCCTGGAACGATATAATTCCTGGCCATATTCATTTGAACAAGCTTGCTGAAGCCGTAAAAGCTGGAATCAGAAATGATGGAGGAGTTCCTTTTGAATTCCATACCATAGGAGTCTGCGACGGAATCGCGATGGGACATGAAGGAATGAAATATTCCCTTCCTAGCAGAGAAATCATTGAAGATACCATTGAACTTATGGTTAAAGCCCATCAGTTTGACGGTATTGCCCTAATTCCCACATGTGACAAGATCGTGCCAGGTCACCTTATGGCAGCAGGCAGACTTGATATCCCTGCAATTGTTGTAACCGGAGGGCCAATGCTTCCTGGATATATTGATGATAGTTATAAGGATTTTATCTCAGTCTCTGAAGGGGTGGGAGCTCATAGAGTAGGTAAAATCTCAGATGACGATCTGAAAAGGCTTGAAAACTTTGCATGCACTGGAGCCGGATCCTGCGCAGGGATGTTTACTGCAAATACTATGGCCTGTATGACCGAAGCCCTTGGTCTGAGCCTTCCGGGCTGTGCAACTGCCCATGCAGTGGATGCAAAAAAAGTCCGCATCGCCAAGGAATCCGGTGAGCGTATCGTCGAAATGGTTAAAGAAAATTTGACTCCCAGAAAAATTGTCACTTTTAAGTCTTTTGAGAATGCTATTATGGTGGACATGGCCATTGGAGGGAGCACGAACACTACCCTGCACCTTCCTGCCCTTGCTCACGAATTCGGGTTGAATCTCCCTCTCGAGAAGTTTGACGAACTGAGCCGAGCAACTCCTCATCTGATCTCGCTTCGTCCTGGGGGGTCAAACTTTATGTTACATTTTGACAGAGCAGGCGGAGTTCAGGCAATCATTCAGAGGCTTTCCCCCAAACTCCATCTGGAACAACTTACTGTTAACGGTAAGACTCTTGGAGAAAATCTGAAAGAACTGGAGATTGTTAATCCGAAACTCAATCAAGAGACTATTGGAACTCTTGAAAATCCAATTCATGCCGAAGGAGGCATTGCAGTCCTTAAAGGCAGCCTTGCTCCTGAAGGCTCGGTTGTAAAACAGGCTGCAGTTGATCCAGGGATGCATGTTCATACAGGCCCTGCCAAAGTTTATGACGGCGAAAAAGCTGCTATGGAAAGTATCCTTGCAGGCAATATAAAACCTGGAGACGTTGTGATTATACGATACGAAGGTCCAAAAGGTGGCCCTGGAATGCGGGAAATGCTTGCAGCTACAGCCGCACTTGGAGGTATGGGCCTTCTAGAGTCAGTAGCTCTGATAACTGACGGACGTTTTTCTGGAGGTACTCGTGGGCCCTGTATCGGGCATGTCTCTCCTGAAGCTATTGAAGGAGGGCCAATTGCTCTTGTAAAAGACGGGGATATGATCGAAATCAATATTCCTGAAAGATCCCTGAACCTGAAGATTTCTGAAGAAGAACTTAAGCTGCGAAAAGCTGCCTTTGTGCCTCCAAAAATTGAGATCACAGGTTACCTTTCCAGGTACCAGCGTTCTGTCCATTCCGCAAATACAGGCAGAATAGTTGACTAAATTGTCCGACTATCTTTTGAAATATCATGCTTTTGTATATTTAGAAGCATTGTGTTTTTGGAGGATTTTTCCTCCATTATTTTCGAGCTTATCCCAAAACTAATTTCGTTCCAAAATTCATAAAGATTCAGAACTGTTTGAGTTTCATTAGTTTGAGTTTCATTAGTTTGAGTTTCATTAGTTTGTGGATCATTTCCCTTTGTATAAGTGACTGAATTATGATGGCATTTGACGAGTATTTTTTCGATATATAAAGACGCAAATTTAGAAAGTTTTAATAGTATCTAGGGGAATTATAATATGGGGTGAAATTCTGGATTTCAATGTACTGAATAACCAGAAATATGACCAAGATAGCCTTGAATAGGATTTGCATCTTACAAGGCAGCTTGTCCTCTGCAAATACGGAGTCCTGCGAGGAAGTAACTGCTGCAGCGCCTACAAGCCTGAAAATAACCTCTATCTAACTCGCTGCTGCTGTATTTACTGCGCAAATTCAATCTGGATAGGGGACGAGAAAAGCGCAATAAACCCTTTTGCCGCCCTGAAAGGAGATCCGGTGTATGCAATAGAAGTAGTAAGGGAAGAGTCTCCGGATAAGGTTAGGACAAAGGCCAGAATCTAAAAATTGAAAAAAACGGGCGTTTCTTTTTTAAATTTGCAACTCTGATTTTTCTTGAACTAGTGATTTTGACTATTCTTGAGTTAGTAACTCCAACTACTCTTAAATTTGCAATTTTTAAGACTTTTAGATTCATATTTCTTACTATTCCGGATTTAATGTACTTTTTTAAATGGAAAAATGATAAATAGAGATAGAGCGCGTGTATACACCGAAGATAACGAAAAAAGGAGTAAACATGTGCGGAATAGCAGGAGCAGCAGGAACTCCTGATACAAATGAAGAAGTACAAAGAATGCTTGCAGTCCTGGGACACAGAGGGCCCGATGCTTGCGGAACCTATCAGGCCAAACGACTGAGTATAGGAAATACTTTGCTCAAAATTACAGGAGACATGCCTCAGCCTCTGGTTGGAAAAGGAGCTCTGGTACTCAATGGAGAAATCTTCAATTTTAGGGAACTTGCAGCCGAGAAGGGGATAAAAACCGATTCAGACACTGAAGTGATTTTTACCCTCATCGAAACGAAAATAAAGGAAGGAGAAACCCCGATAAATGCAGTCTTTTCTGCACTTTCCAGAGTAAATGGAGATTATGCTCTGGCTTATGCCCTGGATAAAGAGCTTATACTGGCCAGAGACCCTGTAGGAGTCAAGCCTCTTTTTTATTTCCTGGAAAAAGATTTAGATAAAACGAAAATCGCCTTTGCCTCCGAAAAAAAAGCTTTTTCCGGTCAGAAAACTAATTTAATGACTTTCCCACTTGGCAGCGTCATGGCTCTCAATACCCATAACGGAAGGCTCGAAATGAAATCCCTTGAAATTGAGCCTCCGGAAGAAAGGATCTCGGAAGAACATGAAGCTGCTTCCCGCCTGAAGGCTACCCTTAAAAAAGCTGTGGAGACAAGGCTTACAAAAACTGTAGGTATTGCATTTTCTGGAGGAATTGACAGTACCTTTTTAGCAGCCCTTGCAAAAAGTATTGATGACTCAATCTCCCTTTATGCAGTTGGACTTCCGAATTCTCATGATCTTATCCAGGCGGAGTATGCGGCTGAAGCTGCTGGAATGAGGGGTTCCCTCAAGATCCATCTCCTTTCTCCTGAAGAGATTGAGGCTGCAATTCCTAATGTGATTTATTCTACAGAATCGACAAATCCTATGAAAATTGCAATCGGGCTTCCTCTCTATTTTGTTGCGAAAACTGCAAAAGAAGACGGAAAAAGAGTCCTTCTTACAGGGCAGGGTGCAGACGAGCTCTTTGGTGGTTACAACAGGCACGAGGACTTTCTTGATCAGGGGCCTGAGGTACTTGACAGAGAAATACACTCAGATATTAAAAAAATTTCAACTGTGAATCTTGAAAGGGACGATATGGTTACCATGGCCAACTCTGTAGAGCTCAGGGTACCTTTCCTGGATAAAGAAGTAATAAAAACAGGACTTGCGATCAGCCCTGAACTTAAAGTCCTTAAAAGAGATGGTCTCTATATAAGAAAATACATTCTGAGAAAAGCCGCTGATGGCCTGCTTCCGTCGGAACTTGTCTGGAAAGAAAAGAAAGCAATTCAGTATGGAACAGGAGTTCAAAAGGTACTGGATAAGCTTGCCCGTGATGCAGGGTTTTCAAAAAAGGAAGGAAATCATATAGAAAAGTATCTCAAACAAATTGCTGCAGACGAGGGGTTCGATTTCATACTCAGGTAAAGGAATTCTATACTGAACAGTGTAATCAATTCCTTATCTGGTAACTGTATTCTTTAAATTTTTTAAAGATAATTTAACTTTTATCAAGTATTCTTTTAACGTCTAGTAACTATTTAGTTAGCTTTATAAGGGCTATATAATTTTTTCTCTTTTCGTTCTTACCTTTTCCTGAGTCTCCATCCACTATACAGGCAAATCAAGCTTCCTAATGCCCCAAAATCTGGAATAGAGTTATTTTTACTCGATTTATTTCCACTTGAGTTATTATTTAATTCTACAAAGTTTTTTTCTCCATATACTGACGAGTTAGGGGTTTTAATGACTGAATCAATTTTAGTTACTGGCACCGGATTATCTGCATGCACAAACACTATAGGAATTTCCTTAATTCCCATTTCGTTTGCTTTTGGGTCAAAAATCTGATAGATTTCGTCCATAAAAGGTTTATCAACTGTCCTGCTTCTATTAATCCCTACTTCAATAACACCATCAATGGTTACACCACAACCTGTAACAGGGCCATTTGGATAGAAATATTTCGACATTTCCTGGTCAAAATTTGCATTAACTTCCTTCATTATATCGCTAAGATTATCAATCCATTGATCTCTCTCTTCCGAAGTTGAAAAAGGGGGCATACTTCCATAAGCAGCAATAAAATTCGGATCACTTTTCAGTTTATCAAAAGTTTCCGGGCCAAAGGTAAGTGGTAAACGTCGTGGAATGTTGTCTGCACTCTCAGAACTATTATTGCTTGAATTATTGAGTCCTGTAACGTTCTTTTCTTCAGATACCGATAAATTTGCTGTTTCATTAACTGTTCCTAAATCTCCAGTTACAATATCATTGTGAAAAAAATCACTTTTTTTGAAAACAACAGGAACATCCTGTACAGATGCCTCATTTGCTTTTCTATTTATTACGTTGTATATTTCATTAATTTGAGAATCTGAGACATTCATTCCTTTATAGAGCGCAACTTCAATATATCCATCGAAGTTCAACCCGTACGCTAATACTGGTCCTTTTGGATATGCATATGGGCTCATCTCGCCCCTTATTAATTTATATGTTGTATCAAGTTTATGAAGCCAATTTTGTCTTTCTGCTTGAGTAGCATACTGTGAAATTTGCCCTTTTGTAGCTAAAACATTAGGATCGTTTTTCAAACCCTCAAAAGTCTGAGGACTAAAATCAGGCAATGGTTCACGCTGTGAATTTGAATCATTGAATTCAGAAATCGCACCTTTTGACTGTGTATCTTGACTGCTGTCGGCAGACGCTGAGGCTACGGATATTACACCAATAAGCAGTATCATCAAAGCAAGTATTTCTATATCAATTCTTATTCTCTTTAACATCATTTATATTACTCCTAGATATTTTCCCTAGGAAGCAAGATCAGGTAAGCTAATCCTTAAATATACGCAAAGCTAACATGACCATGTCTCTTAAGGCATATATTGTGGAGTTTAGGTTACCTGAAGAGTGAAATTGAACTCCATAAACTACTTTTTATTGATTCTTTATAAATTTTCTGTGAAAAACAAAAATTATGCTGTTCTTATATTATTTTGAGTTTGAAATTCTTTTTAAACCTTGATTGTTCGACTGTTTACACAGAAAG
>JAMXLQ010000058.1 GCA_024280975.1 Methanosarcina sp. | reverse complement strand
AGTGTGGTAGAACAGATTTATGAGCAACAGTTGCAGGAAGTAGATGTCAAAGAACCTCTGATTCTTGTGGGCGGATCTTCACTAATTGCAGGAGTTCCAAAAGCCCTCGGAGAGCTTCTCAAGATCGATGTCCTTGTGCCTGAGAACTCTCATCTGATAGGAGCAGTAGGAGCAGCTTTGCTTGCTTCAGGCTTTGTAGAGGAGTGAGGAAAATATGGATTCGCTTGAGGTCTTTGCTGTAGAGTCCGCAATTGCTTCGGAGCAGGAATTTTACAGGAAAATTATCGAGGACAACCTTGCAAGTCTCAAGCTTGCCCCGGCAATCGGGAAAATAAAGGTGGTGTTGAGACCTGAAGATTCCCTTTTTCAGATGGCAATTCTTCTGAGAGATGTAGGCACCAGAGTTACAACACTTGATATTGCCGATGTTGAAGCAAAACCGGTTGCCGGTGAGATAATAATCTCGATTAAAAAAGAACAGTACATTCCAGAATTACTGGGAAAACTCTGGGATCGCTACGGGAAAGCAAACATCAGTCAGCCGGACCGCTGGACTGTGGCTATAAGTACGGATAAGCCGGAGGAAGAAGCAGCTTTTTTGAAAGATATGATGGTTGCAGATCCCAGGCATAGGCTCCACGAAAACCTTGTTGATTTTGCAATCCGCGTTACTCCCGAAGGATTTAGAGTCCGCTATCATCTCTATAAAGGTAACCAGTTTATTTTTGTGGCATCCGAGGAAGCACTAAAACATGAGTGGATTGAAGAAGCAGGGACAATGCTCGAAGAACTGACGAAAGGAGGGAAAAGGTAAGATGGCTGTACTCCGCCCCTATCTTTATACCGGTGGTGTCCACAAGCATGGGCTTTTAATTGAGTTGCTGGAAGACCTTGGAGGTTATATAATCCAGCAAGTAATTACAGGGACTGAAGTCAACCTTATAATGCTTATTCCTGAAAAAGATATCCCGGTAGTGAAAAAGCAATCGGACGAACTGCTTGGGATTCTAGTAGAAGCTCCCTTGACTGGAGTCGAGATTGCAGTTGTTTCGCCGACGCTTGCTTCTCATCACCTCCCGCATTCAGCCTGTGACGTAGCAGAGTATCTCCGCCACCCTGGAGCCAATACCAACATGATAGGACTTGCAAGAGGCATGGGGCGCAGAGTATCCCTGTCCATGGATTACGAGAGGAAACTTATCAACGAGCATGATATTGCAGTTTTTACATTCGGATCTTTCAGTGACTGTATAATAAACAAGAAGCCAAAGCTTTTTGAAGGCATAGAAATCCCAATCGTGGTTACAGGCGGTCCTGATCTGAAAACTGAGGACGTTCCCGGAGCAGACCTTTATGTTGGAAATATAGGAAGGACTTCTCATAGGTTAAGGAAAACAGAAGAAGTTAGTGCCCTTGATAAACTCAATGAAGAGGTTGGAAAGATTGCTGATAATATTCGTAAACAGCAGGCAAAAGATCCCCTTGCAGTGCTTCCTGCCAGAGTCATGAAGGAAATTGAGAATCAAATCCCAGAGATTCGAACTGTACTTTCTCCTGCCCCACTTACTCTTCAGCTTAACGGGCTCAGGGTCAAGTTGCCTTATGATGAATTCCACGAAAGGCTTGAAAAGCTGGAATTTGATGAGGGAGTGACTCTTTCTGAGCTCGCAAATATTTCCCGATCAAAAATGAAAAATTATATATTGATAAAAATAAAATCTAAGTCTGACGTTGGTTTTACAATTTGACCCGGGTTCTGTCATGTTGAGTTATTTGCCTTACATTTTACTGGGTTCGTGCCTTTTCACTTATCCTTTAGACTGTAAAGCCTTATCCAGAAAACGGTGTCTGAATCCTTTTTCCATGTTAATCTATGCAGGTGGTTTCGTATGGAACTTGAGGATATAGTGGAAATTTTGAAAAAGGACCCTGAAAAAGCTGTTCCTGAACTCCTTGAAGATGTCCGGAATCAGTATGGTGAAGTCCCCTATATAATGAACTTCATGAAGGATCTTCCGGAGCTATTCATCCCGAAAACACTTTATGAGAACTCCATAATGAGGGGGTTCAAGAATCTCGATCCGGAGACCGTTGAACTCATTTCTATAGGCGTGGCTTCTGCGCTTCGATGCGAGCATTGCCTGAAAATGCATATCAGAGTCGCAAAAAGAAAAGGTATAGCAAAAGAAAAAATATTTTATGCAATTATGATAGGAGCATCTATTTCCAATGCCTCAGTGCTTGCTGAAGGTACGAGGGCACTTGCATCCGAGTTTCCGGGTGACGAAAATGAAGACGAAAAATACTGCCGTGATCCAAATTGTGAGATGTGTGATCTCTCCAGAAATACTCTTTAATAAATAGGCGAATACTGTAAACATGTAAATTCGATTTTTGTGATTGTTGTAAGTTCAGTCCATCAGGACCGAATTTAATTTTAAAAAAATAATCCCCTGACCAAAATCTGATCAAAAGTTAGTGCTGAGAGTGACTCCATAAATAGTTTCCATCAATATATACTCATTTTTGCGCCGCATTTAAGCGAACATATGTGATACATGTGGAATATATGCGAGATATGTAGATGAATGCAGGAGTTACTATTGCATCAGGTTTTCAGGGTCAATAATATTTATTATGGAGGCCTGTTTATATAAATCGAAACAGTATATGTGGAATTATATTGTCCGTTGTGCTGTTACTGATTGTACTTGTTTTGCCGACTGTCTCGACTGAATCTGATGCGAATCCAGAAAGGATCTTAGACTATCCGTGGGATCACTCTCCTATTACTGTATATATAGATGATAGCAAAGTGCTCGAACACTACAGCCCTACCTATTACACCCAGGTAGAAAAGGCTATGGAATACTGGGAGAATGGAGGAAACGGAAACCTTAGATTTACACCTGTTTTTGAACTTGTGAATTCTACAGACGCTGATATAGCGATTAAATGGGTTGAAAATCTAGAGAGTGTTGAAGGGGCTCCTTCAGGCGTTGCTGGCTATGCAAGCCCCAGGATATCTGATGGTCGATTTGTAAGGGTGGATATAGTCCTTGAGACAGGGAATTATCAGGGAAAAGCCTGGCGCCAGTATGGGGATGCAACAATGTTCTCTATTGCAAAACATGAACTTGGGCACGCCCTTGGTCTTGGGCACAGCAGCAACAGACGGGATATTATGTATCCGGAATACGAACAAACAGATGATATAAATCCTCTCCTTCTGAGCAAATACGGTCCCTTGCTGCGTGTGGGGGCTTTTGCTGCTTTTGCTGTTCTCCTGTACCTTGGAGTAAGCTGGCAACATAGCAGGAGTAAAAGGAAGAAACTTGAGGACAAGTACTTCAAGTAAAAATTTATCTTAAAGTAACTTTCGAGTAAATCCGGATTAAGATCTATCCGAAAAATCAAAAGTTGTTAGTACCTTCGCAACTAAATATGGAACTATAAAAGATTTAGATGAGGATATTGAATCCTCATCATATATTCTTTCTTAATTACATATTCTTACTTTCTTTTATACAAAAACGCAGCAAGCAAACTAACGATTCCAAAAACTGATTCAAAACCTGGAGATTTTTTGCCTTCATTTTCAGAAGTACTTGAACTTTGTGTCTGTTTAACATTTGTTTCATTACTTGCATTGTTTTCAAGACTACTATTAGATCCAGATTGAGTTTCAGACTTTGTTTCGTTCAGAGTTGCGTTTGCTGCTGTCTTGCCAGTTATTGCAAATGGAGAGGATAATCCCGGGGTTTCAGCTGTGAAATACAGGTACTTGTCGTCTTCTCCTGCAAGAGTGGTTTGTAAAGGATTCCATTTTGAATCATTGTACCTATTGAAGGTAACGGAAGACTTGTCTATATTTTTATCTTGTAACCAAGATTTTTCAACCTTGAAATGTACTGTTGCATTTTCAATATTATCGGGAGTTGCAAATCCACTGTTCCCTACCCAGATGTTTACGAATTTATATACTTCATCAGAAGGTGGTTCTGAAACCAGAGTGGACTGATTTATTAGCATCTCAACTATAGTTGTAGTCTTACCAACAGTCTTTTTTGAATTAAAACTTATATTAGTGACAGGAGTGGCACTTTGTGGGAAATTGAAATTTACAGGGTTTCCGTATGTAATAGAAGTCTGTGAAAGTTCTTTAGCTGCGACATTGCTTTGAGGTTCGGGCGAAACACCGGCACCTCCGCTGCTGCTACTACCACTGCTACTACTGCTACTACTATCGCTGCTACTGCTACTACTATCACTGCTACCTACTACAGTCGCAGTTCCCACGCTATCTCCGCTGCTGCTGCCCCCACTATCGCTTTCATCATTCGAGCTGCTAACTTCTTCCACATTTATTGTTTTGCTCGCTGAGCTTGTTCCGTTTTCATTGTTTACTGTAAGATTGACAGTATAGTTTCCTGCTTGTGAATATGTATGTTCCGGATTCTGCTCTGTAGAATTAGTTCCGTCTCCAAAGTTCCAGTTCCATCCATTTGCATTTTGTGAGGTGTCTGCAAACTGCACATTGAGACCATTGGAGGTATCGGCGTCAAAGCCTGCTTCAGGAAGAACTTGCTGTTGTCCCAAAACAGTTATTTCTTGGGCTGTTGCATCCCAACCTCTTCCATTGCTCACTTCTAAAACAACTCTATAAGTCCCGGGAGAAGTGAAAGTATATGTTGGGTTCTTTTCTTTTGAAGTATCCTTCAGCCCAAAATACCATAAACTTGAAGTTGCATTTTTACTGTTGTCAGTAAATGTTACATTCAATGGTGCATATCCAGAAGTGGAGGATGCAGAGAAATTAGCGACTGGCAGGCCTGTAGTGTTTTTATTTCCTACCACATAATCTATCTTTTTAAGTGAATCACTTCCATTAGGCCCAGATACAATTAAAGTAACGTTAAAAACTCCATAAGCTTTAGCTCTCCCAAATCTATGAGAAGTAGTTACCGAGTTTCCTTTGCCTCCGCTGTAAGACCAATGGTCAATTTGTGGATTATAAAATTCCCATTTCCAGCTGGTAACTTTACCGGTCACGCTACCATTTAACCTTGAATCAAAAGGAACGGTCCCTTTAGTGATATTGCAAGTAAAGTCATTAATTGTCACATTGCCTGCAGCTGAAGCTACTCCAATTGATGGTATAATAGCTAAAGCTATTTGCAAGAATAGTATACCTAATAAAATTGTAGATGAAAAAGATTTTTTCATATAAGTCCTCCTAGGACAAACTCAACTAAGATGTGAATTCTACTATTCTTCAATTTAGTTGCGTAAGTCATGGTTATTTCACTAGCTGTTTACAAAATAATGACCGAAAAATTAGTTCTTAAATATAAACTTACTTTTTCGAATAAAATTATTTTTAGGGTTAATCCACAAAAATAAGCTCAATTAACCCGTAATTTCTTGAAAACAGACAGGATAAAGTAATAAATAAGAAAATAATTCTTGAGGTTGTATTTATGGGTTGTAAAAATATATTATCTAAAATATACAAAAATTTAGTTGAATACTCCGCTAGATTGCTGTGAGGATGGAAAACTTCTCCGGTAACTGTTAATGATAATATGATTTGCCAATTTTCCGGTTTTTCATATAAAAATATGTAGCAGGTAATCACTTTTCGGATAATCTCTAAATAGGCATCTCTGGAGGTTCTTTATTTTCTGCAGCGAATCTTCTAAAGAATTCTTTAAAATGACCTGGAAGAGCATCCAGTTCAAGAATATTATCAAGAGAAATCCAGGCATATTCCGTGTGTTCGTCGCTCAACTTTACATCAGCAATAATATATCCCCCATCATATACTACGGCAATCACTCTTTTATCCGGTAGCTCAAAGGTAACATATCCTGCGATTTCTCCAGGTACAATTGAAACTCCGGTTTCCTCCCAGACCTCACGCACAACAGCTTCTTCTAAGGGTTCTCCATGGATCAGATTTCCCCCTGGCAGGTCCCATTTTCCTGGATTGCTGTGAGAGTTTTCCGATCGCCTGAGAAGCAGAAATTCGCCTTTCTCGTTCCGGAGAATGGCATATATAGAAACGATGTAAGGTTTCTCCAGATTCATATAGTAATATGTGAGATTTCCCTATCTTAAAGGCTGGCTCTTTTAAGATCTTCAATATATAATTTCTCTTTAAATAGGGAAAAATTAAAACCGCAGAAAAAGGTCTGAAAAGAGGCAATTCTGAAGTCAAAAGTCAATACCGAAAAATGTAAAAATTGGGAAAAGGTGGATTTAATAAGTTCTTTGCCTTTACTTAAAAAGTGTTTAATTAAAATTCAGAACGGGAACGAGAATAGAGGATTCAATATGGTTACGTGGACAGGAAAAACAGTATACATAGACCTTGACTCCGAATCAGTAAATACCATGAGGACTGATGAAAAAGTAATTCGAAAATATCTGGGCGGCAGGGGTCTTGGGGTAAAATTGCTTTCCGAGCTTGCAGATGCTAATATTAATCCTCTTGGACCGGAAAATCCCCTAATATTCACTTCCGGTCCTCTCTCAGGTCTCGCCCCGATGGCTTCAGGGGCAGTCATTACATCAAAATCACCTCTAACGGGCACAATATTTAGCTGGAACACGAATGGGAACTTCGGGAGAGAACTTAAAAAAGCCGGAATTGATGCTCTGGTCATTATTGGAAAGGCAAAAAGGCCTTCATATGTAAAAATTGAAGAAGGAAACGTTGAAATCTTGCCTGCAGGGCAGTTATGGGAAAAGAATATTGGAGATTGTACCAAAACCCTTGAAAGTAAAGGAAATGTTGCCTGCATTGGCAGGGCAGGAGAAAAGCAGGTTCTTATTTCCTCCTTTGTTATCGATTCTATGCATAGCGGAAGAGGAGGGTTGGGTGCGGTTGCTGGCTCAAAAATGCTCAAAGCCGTGGTTGTGAAAGGAGAGAAAGAACTTTTACCTTCCGATCCTGAGAGATTCCGGGAACTTGAGATTAAAGTTTTAAAGCTTTTTGATGCAAGCCCCATGCTTTCCAAAGGACTTGCAAATTACGGGACGTCTGCACTTGTAAAATTGTTGGATTATATGAATCTGATCCCTACCAGAAACTTTTCCGGAAGGAATATTTCCTTTGCAGATACACTTTCAGGAGAGTATATCAAATCCGCTTTTGAGCTTGAAAAAGAGAGCTGTTTTAGCTGTCCTCTTGGTTGTAAAAAGAGAATTAAAGAAACAGGGCAAGTCTTGCCTGATTATGATTCTCTCTGGGCCTTCGGATTTAACCTTGAGAACCCTGATCTGACTTCTGTGCTCAAGGCTGACAGAATATGCAAGGATTACGGGCTTGACCCAATCTCCGCAGGTTCCGTGCTAGGTGCATGCGCCGAACTCAAATCTGGAGTAATTGAAGGTAATGTATTGGAATCTCTACTTTCGGAAATCGGAGAGGGAGGAAAGCTCGGAAAAGGGGCCAGAAAATATCTTTCAGGCATTAAGAGAGAAGATTTGAGCATGGATGTAAAGGGGCTTGAAATCGGAGGTTTTGATCCTCGAGGGATAAAAGGGCAGGCCCTGGCTTATGCTACATCTAGCCATGGTGGAGACTACCTGACTGCTTTTATGGTTGGGCCTGAGGTACTTGGAAAGCCTGTGAGTCTTGACCGCCTGAGCCTTAGAGGAAAAGCAGGTATTCTCCAGGTTTTTGAAAATCTGACTGCTGCCCTGGATTCTTTTGTTTTTTGCTCGTTCTCGAGCTTTGCTCTTAACGAAGAACTCTGTTCAGCTCTTTTGCTATCGGCTACAGGTATGGAGATATTGCCTACGGAGCTTCTAAAAATTGGAGAAAGAATCTATAATCTTGAGAGAATCTATAATCTTAAAGCGGGTTTCACTCGGGAAGATGATGCCCTTCCAGAAAGGCTGTTTATAAACGAGGGAGAAAACGAAAGGCATAGGCCCTCTAGGCAAGAATTTGAAGCTGCAATTCAGGAATATTATCATTACCGTGGCTGGGATGAAGAAGGAGTGCCAAAGCCAGAAAAATTGAAGAAACTTGGGCTTATATGTTAGGAAAAAACTTAAAAACAATATGGAAGGTACGAAATCTACAAAAACAAACCTCTAGGGCCGGATATCCAGGAAAATAATGGAAAAGATAGCAGAAAAGAAATCCAGATGATTTCCTGTACCTCAAGCTCCAAACATAATAAATTTTGTAGAGTAAAGGATTTTCTCTTTGAAATTCAATATTTTTTTAATCCAAGACTTCCTGTAGCTTGTGGCCTTTCCTGGATTTTTCAGGCAATTTTCCCCGAAATCCAGTCTAAAGGCGCAAAACCTCGCACAAGCGTTATATAGTCAAGGATAATTAATCGTATTAGTTCTCGATATGTAGATTGATTCTGCAGACACTCCAAGTTCGAAATATTTTCCAGTTTTTCCATGCAGGACAATTAAGCAATGTATGGACAGAATAAGAGACAGACTTAAAAATTAGGAAAGCCTTCTTATACTACTTCACCGGAGTCGCGGAAAATTTTCCGACAAATCCGGAATGGCGTTTACAGCTTATTTACAGACATCTTTAAAACGTATGGGAGAATTGTTATGAAACAGCAGGTAGAAGTAAAAGAACTTAAAGAAGGAAAATATGTAATCATAGATGACGAAGCATGCGTCATAAAGAGCATTACCAAGTCTAAGCCGGGGAAGCACGGAGCTGCAAAGGCAAGAGTAGAGGCTATCGGACTCTTTGACGGCCAGAAGCGCTCTTTCATAGGCTCAGTTGCAACCAAAGTCTACGTTCCGATTGTGGAAAGAAAGAGTGCACAGGTGATCTCGATTACCGGTGACATTGCCCAGCTCATGGACATGGGAGATTTCTCAACCTTTGAGATCGTAATTCCTGATGAATACAAGGATAAGGTCAAAGAGGGCGAAGAGATTTCTTACATTACAGCCCTTGGCAAGGTCAAGCTCGATATACGGACATAAACTTATGAAATTAAAGTGAAAACTCAGGTTAAGAGCCTGAGTCATTCTTTTTTAAGCAAATAATTTCATATCAGGTTAAATTATGTTTTTACCTAGTTCCTTTATAGATGCCCTTGCAGACTATGAATCTGCACGTTATGTTATCTTCGGCGTACCTTTTGATAATACTTCTTCTTATAGGGCAGGTAGTCGCTGGGCTCCAGATGCCATGCGACAGGTCTCTGCGAATTTTGAGAGTTACAACCCGGCTTTCGACATAGATCTTGTGGATCTTCCGATTTATGATGCCGGAAATCTGGAAACTTCAGCCTTGGTTGACGAAACTCTCCAGAGCCTGTACGAAGCTACAAAAGATCTCCTGAACGATGGCAAACTTCCCATTATGCTTGGAGGAGAGCATTCCCTTACTTTTGCGATGGTAAAAGCCTGTGCCGAACTTGCAGGAGAGGATTTTGGAGTCCTTGTTCTGGATGCTCATTTTGACCTCAGGGAAGAGTACAGAGGGTTTAAGCATAACCATGCCTGCGTGTCCCGAAACATTCTCAATGAGGTTACTAAAAATCTGGTTTCTATAGGCATCAGAAGCGGCCCGGAAGAGGAATGGGTTTTTGCTAGGGAAAATAACCTGAAGTATTATACAGCCGATGATGTGGAATCTACAGGTATTGTAGAGATCCTCAAAGAATCTCTTGAGTGGCTTGATTGCAGCCAGCTATATTTTTCTCTTGATATGGACGCCATAGACCCAGCTTATGCTCCTGGTCTCGGAACACCTGAGCCTTTCGGGCTGAGTGCTCGGGATGTAAGGACTGCAATAAGGACGCTTGCTCCTTTCTCAATGGCTTTCGATATTGTAGAAATTGCTCCTGAATACGATTCCGGGCAAACAGCCATGCTCGGAGCGAAACTGATGAGGGAGTTTATCGCTTCCCATGCAAAAAGCTGCAGAAAAGCATAAGCTACGAAAACAGAAGAATAACCCGTATATACAAAACTCTCAACTGATTGAACAGTCTAAGCTTTTGCGACTAAAAATCGGTGGAAAAGGAGGAGCTTCTTGTTTCCATACTTTTCCATTATAACCAATACCCTTTATTCGTTAAACTTTTTTATGGATCTTACGCACGCCATATAGCTATGATCTTATCAGCTGCTATATACGTATGCTTTTCGTTTTCCTCAAGAGTGAGGACATTGTCTGCGCAAGAATTTACCCTTCCATGAAAAACATCAGGGCCCCCACAGTAGACGTCTACAACTTCACCTCGAAGATGTTCCACTATAAACGATTGCATCTCTTCACACCTCATATATTCCCATTAATATAACGATTTTGAAATATAAATTTTTGAGCTTATTGGCCCCATAGGGCTATTATTTTATCAATGGCTATATGGGTCAGTTTTCCGTCGTTATTGAGCGTCAGAACATTATCAGCGCAGGCTTCCACATTTCCCCTGAAAACGTCAGGCCCACCGCAGTAAACATCTACGTCCTTGTTGAGATAATGTTCCACTATAAATGATTGTATCATAGATTTCCTCCTGTTTATTTTCTCTGCAACTTGCTTATTTCCCTGTTAGACTGCTTGATGACCTTAACTGGCAGTCTTTAAATCCTCAGACATTCGTTAATTGTACTAGTTTTTCATTTCATATAAATATATTTAGAAACTAAAATTGTCTTTCGGAAAGCGAGCCTTTAATTTTTTGAAAGAAAATTAACTTACTTACTCCATAGCATGCACAGTTCTCGGGTTTCGTTTTTCCCAAAAATAAAAATGATCATGTGATTTATTTTCTTCGGGTTTATTTGCTTCAGGGAATCCTGGAAAGCTAAGTTTATCTGGAAAAATCTTGTGAATCCTATTTTTAATAGAAAGGATTTATTCGAATCTTCCTAAAAAATTTTAAGGGAAAAGTCTCTCAGATTTAAGCAATCAATCTTTTCTCTCAGAATACATAGTCAATCTTTTCTTTCAGATTTCTCGGTTTTGAGATTTTCATAGAGGAAAATATCCTCAATATGGGCGTCAAAAAGTCTAGCAAGCTTGAATGCAAGCTCAAGAGAGGGATCATATTTACCTTTTTCAATCGCATGTATGGTTTGTCTTGTCACTCCTACTCTTTCAGCCAAGCTTTCCTGGGTAAGATCATGCATTGCCCTGTAAACTTTAATATTGTTCTTCATTGAAAGCTCCATTTTCACTAAGTAGATGTAAATCGGATGTCCGACAAAATATTCCAGTAACTTTGAAATCTATAAACTCCAACCGTTAGCTCAGCCTCCGGATTTCATATTAAAATACATATAAAAGACAGAGTAAAGTACAAGGCTCGTACAAGCTGCATATGACATGAAAAAACCAAGATCTGTATATTTTGGATAAGTATCCTCCATTGCTACAAGGACTACGCCCCCGATAGCAAAGCTGAGGATTATAAACTGGAGCGTAATCCCGGAAGCTTTTTGACTTATCTGACGAATTCTCTCATCTTCTACAATATATTTTAATCTGCGTTTAGAAAGATACACGACAGCTATGCCTGCAAAAAAGGAAGCTACGGCAGGTACAGGATTTCCTATTGAAATCGAAAAACTAGCGACAGCTCCCATAATCATTGCAGTAAGAACGGTAATTATTCTGAATTGCTTGCGTTTCATTTGCAGAACCTCCATAAATAAGGATTTTTCAATGAAAGCCAAATTGTCTCAGCATGCTTATGTATAGATATGTATACAATTTGTCCATATTTAAAGACAATATGTAAAGTTTACATTACGTATTATGA
>JAMXLQ010000057.1 GCA_024280975.1 Methanosarcina sp. | reverse complement strand
TGCTGTTGCAGTAGTGCTTTATGAACTTTCGGAGCTGGAAGGAGGGAACAGTCCGCTTGCCGATGGGTTTGATCTCCAGCTTCTATATGGGCATCTTGAAGAACTGCTGGAAGAGATCGATTATCCTCCTCACAAAAAAGATAAAACGTTTCTGATGCTGCGGAGAATATTAGGAAGAGCAGGACTAACTCCCAGGGAAGTCCAGACTTTGAGGGGCATAATAAGAAAAACTGAGCGGAGAATGGGATATGTGTTACATGAGCCTGAAAGTTCATTAAATGAGCCTGAGAGCCAGGAAACAGAAATTTCGGAGAACATGGAAAAGTTCATATGAGAATAAACCTGTTTTTAAATCAGAATTTATAATACATATTTTTAGCTTTTTTTAAATCGTTTTTTGAGCAGAAAATCTCGTAACGAAGAATGAAAATTTTAGCTAAAGCCAGATAGAGAATGATATGACTGAAACAGAAAGTAAGTGGGATGAAAAGCTAAAGAGGTTTTTTAAAGACTACTACTGGAATGAAATCCTCCAGCTTGCAAATGAATATCCAGACCAGCGAAGCCTTGGCGTGGATTTTACGGATATTGAGAAATTTGACAGAGAGCTTTCAAGAGATTTTCTTGAGCATCCTGGAGAACTTATACCAGCGGCTGAAGCTGCCCTGAAAGAAATCGACCTTCCTGTTGAGAAAAGCCTTGAACAGGCTCATGTAAGGATAGTAAAAATTCCGAACAGGGTGTCCATAAGGGAACTAAGAAGCAAACATCTCTCCAAATTTGTTGCGATTGAGGGTATGATAAGGAAGGCGACCGAAGTGAGGCCAAGAATTACTAAAGCTGCTTTCCAATGCCTCAGGTGCGAACATGTAACCATTGTTGAGCAAAACAGCTTCAAATTTGAAGAGCCCTATGCAGGCTGTGAATCCGAAGACTGTGGGAAAAAAGGACCTTTCAAGGTGGTAATCGAAGATTCCACCTTTATCGATGCTCAGAAACTTCAGATTCAGGAATCGCCCGAAAACCTCAAAGGAGGGTCACAGCCCCAGAGCCTTGAGGTAGATTCTGAAGATGACCTGACAGGAAATATCACCCCTGGAGACAGAGTCATAATTAACGGAATCCTGAGATCCAGGCAGCGTACCTTAAAAGACGGAAAATCAACTTTCTATGACCTTGTGCTTGAAGCGAATTCTATAGAGCAACTGGATAAAGATTACGATGAACTTGAAATAACTGCTGAAGATGAAGAGCAGATTCTTGAGCTTTCCCGTGACTCTGCAATCTATGGCAAAATTGTCGGTTCGGTTGCGCCTTCGATCTATGGGTATGAAGACATAAAAGAAGCCCTTGCCCTTCAATTGTTTTCGGGCGTTGTTAAAAACCTTCCTGACGGTTCCAGAATAAGGGGGGATATCCATGTTATGCTTGTAGGAGACCCTGGAATTGCGAAATCCCAGCTCCTGCGCTATGTGGTCAAACTCTCTCCCAGGGGCGTTTTTACTTCTGGACGTAGTGCATCTGCAAGCGGTTTGACTGCGGCTGCCGTAAAAGACGACCTCAACGATGGCAGGTGGACAATCGAAGGTGGAGCCCTTGTCATGGCTGATATGGGAATAGCCGCTGTTGACGAAATGGATAAAATGAAAACGGAAGATAAAAGCGCCCTGCACGAGGCAATGGAACAGCAGACCATAAGTATTGCCAAAGCGGGAATTATTGCTACGCTTAAATCTCGCTGTGCCCTCCTGGGAGCTGCAAATCCGAAATACGGGCGTTTTGACCGGTATGAGGGCCTTGCAGAGCAGATAAGCATGCCGCCTGCCCTGCTTTCCCGTTTTGACCTTATCTTTGTTTTGCTTGATACTCCTGACCATAACCTAGATACTAGAATTGCGAACCATATTCTGCAATCTCATTATGCAGGAGAACTCTTCGAGCAGCGGGAAAAACTTCCTGGCTCCCATATTACGGAAGATTTTGTCGATGCCGAGATGGAAGTGATTGAGCCGGTTATACAACCTGAAATCATGCGAAAATACGTTGCATACGCCCGGAAAAACGTATTTCCTGTGATGGAGGAAGATGCAAGAACTCATCTCATAAACTTCTATACTGATCTCAGAAAAACAGGAGAGAGCAAAAACACCCCTGTGCCTGTAACTGCCAGGCAACTTGAAGCACTTGTTCGCCTCTCGGAAGCAAGTGCAAGAGTCCGCTTGAGCAATACAGTCACGCTTGAAGATGCAAAAAGAACTATCAGAATCGTTATGAATTGCTTGAAAAACGTAGGTGTTGACCCCGAGACCGGAGCCCTTGATGCAGATATACTTGCTTCTGGCACAAGCATGAGCCAGAGGAACAAAATAAAAATCCTGAGAGATATAATTAAGAAGGTAAGTGAGAAGCATCCGGGAGCTAAAGCCCCTCTGGAAGAGGTTTATGCTATAGCTGAAAGTGAACACGGAATAGATCGGGCTCACGCCGAAGAAAATGTCAAAAGAATGAAGCAGAGAGGAGATCTGCTTTCTCCGGATCAGAACCATATCAGGCTTGTTTAATCTGAAACGAAGCAAAACATCGAAGTTCCAGAATATACTTTCCAGGACCCCAGGAAGTTAAAATTTACATAGAAATTATTTGAGGACGGTTAAGCTGTAAATATTAAAAGGGCAAATACTAATTAAAAGGGAGAATATGTATCTAAAGATCTATAAAAATGGGGAGCATATCCTTGTTGCAGCCTGCGATAAGAAAGTGCTCGGAAAGACCCTGAAACACGGTAACACAGTAGTGGAGATCAGCAGGGCCTTTTATGAAGGGGAATACGTTTCCGAAGAAGAGCTCCAGAATGCCCTTGAAGAAGCTACGACTGCAAATCTCTTTGGGGAAAAAACAATCAAATGTGCTATAAAACACGGGTTAATTGATCCGGATTCTGTGATAATTATCGATAATGTGCCCCATGCCCAGATTTTCAGGATTTAATCGAGAATGTCGAATTAATCTTCTGGAAAGGCTGAGTCCGCGAAAACCAAACTACTGGTTTTCAGGGTTGATTATATACCGGGACAGAACAACTTATATGTAAATAAAACTCCAGATCGTGATATGGTGACTGAAAACATTGAAGAAGCCGGAATCAGAATGCTGACAGAAGGGGAACTGATCTCCGCAGTAGTGGAAAAACACAGACGGTTTCTGGAAGAAAATAGGAAAGAATTTAAAGAACTGGACAGCAGACTGAGCCAGGTAGAAGAAGATGTAAAAAACGCAAAAGATTCCAGAATCCGGATGGAAGAGAGAAAAGAGGTTCTCAAGGAGAAACGCCAGCAGTTTTACCATCAGGCCGAAGCCATCCTTGAAAGAGAAGTGTTCCCTAAGTTGGATCCGATTACTACTAGCAAATTCAAAGAAGAGCTTAAAAAGATAAAAGGGCAGATCGAGCCCGAAGAGGAACAGAAACTTAAAGATTCGTTTATGGAAAAATTCCGTGTAGGTATTCGGGCAACTGAACTTGAAGAAAATGTTCTCCTGCAAACCGATACCAGAATGGAGGAAGCCAGGAACTCAAATCTGGAACTAAAAGAAATAATACAGTCTGAAAAGCAACTTGTAAAGGATGATGGCAGTAAGGGTGAAGAGATTTCTAAAAGCAAATCCCAGCATAAATGGCTCAGTAACAAAATAAAAAACCATGAAGAAGCCCTGAATTACTGGGGAAAGTTGAAAGTATAACCCTTTTTCGAAAACACGCGGGTGATAGTACATGACCAACGACGTTTCAACTACAGAAATTGCAACGGCCGACCTTTCAAACCTTAACGAACGGGAGCTGAAGGGCAAGGTAAACGAGCTCAGGAGCAGGATAGAGAAAAGCGAAAGGCAGTTGGCTTCGATTTTTAAGGAACTGAAGATCAACAGGACCAACATCGACGAATTGAAAGAAAAGAGAGACTCTCTGAACCAGCAGGTTAAGGAAAGGGTTGCAAAAGCACAGGAACTAAGAGATAAACGGGACGAGATTAACAAAGCAATCAGCGAGTACAAGGGAAAAAGAAGTGACGTAAACTCAAAGACGCAAGAACTATTTTCAGGAATTGCTGGACTTAAGGAACAGCGGGACGAGTGCAATAAACTTTCTCACGGAAGTGTGGAATCTCTCACCAAGGCTTATGAAGCCGAACTTGATGCTTTTCTCAATAAAGATTTACCTCTTGCAGTGGAAATTAAAATTTTCCAGAAATTGAATGACCTTAGTAAACGCCTGCAAGCTGCAAAGAAGGCAAATGAACTGCATGCGCAAATTCAGGAAAGTTATAAAGAGTCAAAAGGAATCCATAAGAAAGGAGACGAATTCCACGAAAAGATCCAGGCCCTCTCAGATGAATCTCAGGCCTGCCACCTGGAAATGCTCGAAAATTTCAAATCCGCTGATGAAATCCGAAAAGAAGCAAATACGTACCATGCCCAGCTCACGGATAAAATAACAAATATAAATTTAATCAAAGAAAAAATTGACCCGCTTAAAACCAGCATTTCTAACAACCGGGAGGAACTCTCTTTATATCTTGATAGATTAAAAGACCTGCAAGTTACCAAAGATGAGCACAAAGTAAGCCAGAAACACAACGACGCCCGCGAAAAGCTTCAGAAAAATGCTCGTTTGAGCCTAGAAGATTTAAAACTCCTTATTGAAAAAGGAGACGTTAAATTCTCCAATGAATAAGAACTTGGGAATAAGTTGATTTTTCCTTTTCCATTCATTATTAAAAGTTACTTTTTTTTCCTTTTTCCTGTAAAGAAACTTGTCGCCAGAAGCATAGTTCCCAAACCAAAGAAGAAGAGAGGCATACCAAAACCATCAGCTTGAGTTTCAAGTTCAGGATAGGAAGAAGAGGTATTGTCCGAACTGTTGGCAACTGATTCGGTTGGCGTTTGAGGCATAGGAAGTTTAGGATCAAGGTACTGGTATACAGGCGAGAACTTTACAAGCACTCCGTCGGCTCCTTCGTATATCGTGTCCACGGTAAGGTTAAGGATTTCAGTAGAGTTCTGGAAATATACAAACTGAGAACCTTCAGTGACGATGGAATCTTGGAGGGGGACTCCTTTTCTGCTAAGCTCAATCCAGATTTTTTTGCCTTCGGTATCTGTGCCTTTTATATAAAGTTGATAATCCTGTAAAAAGGTATGGGAATAACCTGACCTTATATAAATCTCGTCTCCATCGATAAGAACGATGGAAAGTCTTTCTTTAGCATCAGCAGCTAAAGCAGGTGACATAGAGTAAAAGAAAATTGAAAAACATAAGGAGATAAGGATCAAGAAGGAAAATAAAGAGACAAAACTTGTCTCTTTATTTTCTTTTATTCTTTGTTTACCTGGGACGCGCATATATGCATCTGCCTGCAATAATTTCTTCTTTTGTATTGTCAGCTTTTCTTATTACGAGAGCTCCGTCGGAGGTTACTCCTATGGCTTTGCCTTCTATAATTCGCGAAGGCGTCGTGACCTTTACCTCTCTTCCGATGGTATCGGAAAGAGCAAGCCAGTCATTAAGAATGTGTGAAAAGGGTTGAGTTTTGAAATTTATGTACTGTTGCTCAAGCTCGAAAAGAAAATCTTGCAGGAATGAAACCCTTTTTATATGCCTTCCAAGCTCGACTTTCAAAGTAGTAGAGCCTGCGCGGAAAGACTCCGGGATATCTTTTAAATCCATATTTACATTAATTCCTATTCCCAGCACAACATAGTCCACTCTATCCACTTCGGCCTTTGCCTCGGTAAGAATTCCGCAGACTTTTTTTCCATTAATGCGAACATCGTTTGGCCATTTAATTCGAGCGTCGAGGCCCATATCGCGAATAACGTTTGCAACCGCAAGCCCTGCGACCAGGGTAAGCCTTGAGGCGTGCCTCAGAGGAATTCCGGGTTTCAGGATCACAGACATCCAGATTCCACCGTGAGGGGAGACCCATTCCCTGCCCATCCGGCCTCGTCCTCCTTTCTGTACTTCAGCAATCACAAGCGTTCCTTCGTCTTCCGATGCTGCAATTTCCTTTGCAACACTATTTGTAGAAGCTACTTCTTCGAAATAGTGGATTTTTTTCCCCAGAAGAGTTGTTTTAAGCCCCATCTGGATTTCTTCCGGGTAAAGGAGTTGAGGTACGGATTTCAGGACATATCCCCTTTTCGGAGATGATTCTATCTCATAACCATCAGTCTGAAGGGACTTAATATACTTCCAGACCATTGTCCTTGAGATCCCTAACTTGAGCCCCAGTTCTTCTCCTGAAACAGGGCTTTTCTGTGCATCTTTTAATGCTTTGATTATTTGAGATCTTTTATCTCCCATCCGTGCACCCCATACAAATGTATACGTTCCACCGTATATAATTTTTTATTTCACATTGTTCCATATCAAACTGACCAGAATCCTATTTCTGTATCTCAGGAAGTACATCTGTCACCGTTGCGTTTTTTGTGCCATGCTCACATAGGCGTGTACGGCAGCTGTAATAGCCGCAACTTTTTTGTCTTTTGCTTCAAGAGCTGAAGCCAGAGTAGCCCCTTTTTCGGCGTCTGCTTTGACAACCTCTTCCACGGATTCCAGTATTTTATGGTCTTCGATAAAGGCCGTTGTAAGGTCGCCCCTGCGAAAAGCCGGGTTTCGCATAACTGCCTTATGAAAGGGTATGTTGGTCTTAACTCCGACGACCACATACTCATAAAGGGCTCTTTCCATCCTGGCAATCGCTACATCTCTTGTTTTTGCCCAGACGCAGAGTTTCGAGATCATTGAGTCATAATATGGAGAAATTGTATAACCTGTATGTACTCCACTGTCCACTCTGACACCAGGACCGCCTGCAGATC
>JAMXLQ010000056.1 GCA_024280975.1 Methanosarcina sp. | reverse complement strand
CAGAGTATAGTATAAACTTCTATGTATATTTTAAGATTACATGCCGTTTTTAAGCTTGTAATTGGTTAATTTATTTCACATCTGGTAATTTTATTTTTACATCTGGCTCTGTATTGTAAGAGAAATTTAGAAAAATCAGAGCCAAAAAGTCAAAACTGCAGGACATTAACATTCTGTAGTTTTTGAATCCCCGAAACTTTCAAATCTTTCGCTTGTCGATAACTTTCTTTGATTTCCCTTCCGAACGGGGTAGGGAGCCATGTTCTACCAGCTCTACCTCGACTGCAAGATTTAGTACGCTTTTAAGTGCACCTGCTACTTTTCTTTTAAGTATCATCATATCTGACATCTTATCACTAAATGCAGACTCATGCATTTCAATCTGGACTTTCATGGAGTCAAGGGGCCCAATCCTGTCTACAATGATCATGAAATGGTTTCCAACTTCAGGAATTTTCATAAGAACTGACTCGACTTGTCCGGGGAATACATTGATTCCGCGCACGATAATCATATCGTCTGAACGCCCGCTAATGCGTGTAATTCTTGGGTGTGTTCTTCCGCATGCGCAGGGCTCCGAAAACTTTCGGGTAAGGTCCTTTACTCTATATCGGATTAGAGGGAGAGCTTCTTTAGTAAGAGTCGTGATTATGAGTTCTCCAGTCTCACCGTCAGGAACAGGCTCATCTGTTTCGGGATCAAGGATCTCCACAAGGAATTTGTCTGCCCATATATGAATCCCGCACTGTTCTGAACATTCGGTAAAAAGAGGGCCGCTCATTTCCGAGGTTCCGTAAATATCATACGCTTTAATCCCTGATTCATCTTCTATACGTTTCTTGAGTTCCTCGGACCAGGGTTCAGCTCCGAAAAATCCTCTCCTTAATTTCGTGTCGTCCCTGATGCTAATGCCTTCTTTTCTTGCAGTCTCAATCATATAAAGGAAGTAAGAAGGCGTGCAGGCTATAGCAGTCGTGCCAAGGTCTTTCATAAGTTCAAGCTGACGTTCTGTATTTCCAGAACTTGTAGGGAGTACGGTTGCACCCAGTTTTTCACTTCCGTAATGTGCTCCAAGCCCACCTGTAAAAAGCCCATACCCATAACTGACCTGAAGAATATCATCCTTCCCCATTCCTACAGAAGTAAAACCTCTTGCAAGGGACTCAGCCCATTCATCGATGTCTTTCTGGGTGTACCCTACCACTGTCGGTTTGCCTGTTGTACCTGAAGAAGCGTGAAAACGGGCGAGTTTTGAATTTGGAACACAAAACATGCCAGTGGGATAGGTATCTCTGAGATCCTGCTTAACTGTAAAAGGCAATTTCCTGACGTCCTCAAGAGTTTGGATGTCTTCCGGCTTAACACCGTGTTCGTCAAACCTTTTTCTATAGAAAGGAGAGTTCTCATACACATAATGTACAAGTTGCTTCAACTTTTCTTCCTGCAGCTTTTTTAAATCCTCTACAGGCATTGTCTCTATCTCAGGATCCCAGCATTCTGGCATTTTTTCACACTCTGTATATCTTGTATTCTGGGCTTTCAATGTCAGGCCCGGTATTCTCTAGCTTACTTCCTGCGTATCTCATTCATGTCCCTTTAAGGTCATGTTTCAATCTCGGTTCTCTCTTTAATATTGCTCTTTCTTACCCCGAGTTTAATTCTTTCCAGCGGATATATTCTTCCGATAAAAATAATATGAAGGTTAGCTGGATTAACATGAAGATTAAGCTAGATTCTCATATAAATATTAGATGTTAGGCTAAAAAAAGATTTTTTAAGTAGACCTGAAATCTGGTTTCGTAATGGGTAAAAGTCAACAGGGCAATCCGCCTTGAATTTTGAAGTAGCCTGGCAGGTTTACTCTTCTCAGGCAAATTATATCCCCAGATTCCAAATTATGAGGTATACTTATATTGCAAGTATTCTGAAGTAAGAGATTTTAGTGTACTCTGAAGAATGAGGTCTCTTTCTATTTTCCAAACGTCACTCATTCTCAAGCTCTTCAATTTCATCATTAAAAGATATCTCTTTTGACGTTCCTTTAAGAGAAACTTCAAGAATTTTCTTTGTTTTTTCTCTGCACTTATTCAGTACTTCTTTCATGTCAGCGATCACATCAATTCCGGCAGCTCCTGAATGTCCGCCGCCGGTGCCGTTATATTCGTTACTTATGTCTTCCATTATCTGGCCAAGATTAATTCCGGCGTTTACAGCGTCACGTTTCGCTCTTGCACTTATTCTTACGCTTTCACCTTTGGCTGTGCCAACAAAAGCAACATCTGCACCTATATTAATTAGCATGGAAGATGCGGAGCCTCCAAAGGAGCTGACATGGGAAGACGCGATCAACATGTCCTCTACTCTATCGAGCTCAACGCGGCTTGCAGCTTTCAGGATAGCTATTCGCATGGAAATATCTTGTGGGGTAGCAGCCATAAGGTCTAAAACTTCCCCATATTCGACGCCGCTGTCCTCTATTATTTTTGCAACTGTCCGAAACGTATCGGCCGATGCATGTTTGAAATGCCCAGTATCCGTTACTATTCCTGTGAGCATCCCGATTCCAACCCTTCGGTTAATCGGGGCTCCCATTGCTTTTAAGATATTGTAAACTATTTCTACCGTAGAGGTACTGTTCCTGTGCAAAAAAAATTCGGCATTTTCTGTCAGAGCGGTAGTTGTATGATGATCAATCACGCAATACCTTGTAAGTTCTAGATCATTTAATTGCGCTTTTGTCGAAGTATCAACCACGACGACAAAACCGTAATCATTAGGATTGGGTTTATCCACAACTTCAATCCCGAGTCTTTCTATAAGCACAGACGCTACACGGTTACAGCCGTCCACGAGTCCAACAGTGCCTCCTATAGCCTCTGAAAGGGCAAAAGCACTGCTAATCGCGTCCGGATCTGCGTTCCGGTGACACAGATATAATATATTCCGATAGTCAAGGAGCCGGTTGAAAAACTCCGCTTCATCAACTTCCATTGTCCACTCTGGCTATCGTTTTTATAGGCATCGATCTCCTTAGATTCAAGAACTTCGGGATTTCGGCATGACTTTTATATGAATTTTGGCAAAACTATACTTATTTCCTGTTCCATATGCGGGAATGAAAAAATTATTGCGCTCTGGTACCCAAAGCCTGCTGAATCTGCTCCTGAAGCTGTTTAAAGCGAGACGTAAGCCTTTCTTCTTGCCTGGAAATTGACTGGAGCCTCAGTGAGAGAGTTTCTTCCCTATCTTTCAGCTTTGCAATGGAATCTCCCCTGGTCGTTTTTATCACCAGTTCCCCTACATTGCGATAGACCACTGCATCGTCAGTGAGCCTTTCTAGCTCTTCAAGAGCCATCTTTGCCTCTTTTTGCATAGCTTCAATCTGGGATTTTTGCATAGCCATAGCTTGTATCTGCTGCTGTATCTGCTGAAGCTGTGCTATCTGGTTCTGAACTTGAGGGGGTAATTCTGCAGTCATGTGATTTTCACCTGAGTCCTCAATAAACCTGAAGGGATTTTAATGTTTCTGTCCTTGCAGCTTTCGAAAATTCCCTTTTCACCACCTAAAATTAATCTGTGCCCTCCTGCCAGAAAGTTAAACAACAAGTTAATCTTAATAGATGAACAGTCTAATAATTATTACTCCGAGGTGGAAATGACTTAATTAATTCTCAACTCGGGAATTTGATAAAAATCACCTGGTGAGGAATAATTATAAAAGTCATTTATTGAAAAGTAATCATAAAAAATCGTTTAACAACAAATAATCATAGATGGATAATTATAATTAACCTTATTAAATTATAATTATTCTCATTAAGATCAATTTGAACTTTAAATTAATTGATATGCAGGAGATATTCGAAAATGGAAAAAGGTGGAAACTTTAGAGAAATAAAATCTCTTCTTGAAATATTCACAAACGCTCACGGAATTTCAGGTTTTGAACATAATATCAGAGAACTTCTTGAAAAAGAGCTTGAACCTTATGTTGACACTATGCGAAGAGACTGCATGGGAAACCTCATAGCTGTCAAAAAGGGAGAAGGTCCTTCTATAATGCTCGCTGCCCATATGGACGAAATAGGGCTCATGGTCAGGTATATTGATGATAATGGCTTCCTCAGGTTTGTCGGGATCGGGGGATGGTTTGATCAGACTCTTCTTAACCAGAGAGTTGTGGTCCATGGCAAAAAGGGTTCAATTCCTGGAGTCATCGGGTCCAAGCCTCCTCATGTAATGAAAGAGGAAGACAGGAAAAAACCCGTGAAACTGGAAGATATGTTCATCGATATCGGAGCAAAAGACAGGGAAGATGCTGAAAACCTGGGAATTGAGATAGGCACGACAGTCTCTATTGACCGTGAATTTGTGTCTCTGGCAAATGGAAAAGTAACTTCCAAGGCTTTTGACGATCGTGTAGGCATCGTGATCCTTATTGAGGTTATGAAACGGCTTTCCAAACATAAAATTGAAGCAAATGTCTATGCCGTAGGTACCGTCCAGGAAGAGGTAGGGCTGAAGGGAGCAAAAACCTGTGCTTTTGGAGTTTGTCCGAACATTGCACTTGCCCTTGACACGACCATTCCTGGAGACCATCCCGGAATCGCTAAAACCGATTCTTCCCTTGAGCTCGGAAAAGGCCCTGTAATCACCGTAGCCGATGCGTCCGGAAGAGGTCTTTTAGTTCATCCGCAAATTCTTAAGTGGCTTAAAGAAACTGCCACTGAAAATAAGATCCCCTATCAGCTGGGTGTCGGATCAGGCGGTACAACTGATGCAACCTCAATACACCTCACAAAAGAAGGTATTCCTACAGGTACTGTTAGCATAGCCACTAGGTACATCCATTCCCCTGTTGAGGTTTTGGACACGGCAGATATTGAAGCATGCGTTTCCCTCATTGTAAAAGCAGTAGAAAACGTAGGCAAATATTTTTAAAATTTTATTGAGAATAGCTCAGTGTAGTCTTACGCAAGAGTCGCATACACTCTGTTTTGCATGTTGCGGGAATAACTCTTGCAGTTTTATTTTTTTCTCACTCTTTCTCTTATTTTTCTCATATTTTTTCTCACTTTTCTTTACCCTTTTTCTCTTCCCTTATTTTTCCCTCTTCTTTCTCATACTTTTTTCATCTTTCTTGAAATTTGATATTTTTCGGGCTTTGTAGTCTCCGAAAAATATCATTTCTTTTTTAAAGTAGGATATATTGTTAACTGGAAACTAAAAATACTATGGTCTACCTATTGAAGAAGAATCTCAGAGAGACACGGCATCAACTCGGAGTTCCTCTTGAAAAAGCCTGGCTCCTGAGAAAAATATATGTATTTGTATAATAAATTGGAGCTGTGCAAAATAGGACATAATATTATAAAATAACGAGTACTTGTTTTAGGTATTATTTTTCCTGATTGCCAAAAAAACTATCTTTATAAAATAAAGACTGAGGGATTATATTATTCGAAAACATCCGCTTTCTGGATACTACTTTGAGAGACGGTGAACAAACTCCTGGTGTTGCCTTAACAAAGGACAAGAAGCTCTTAATCGCCCGAGCGCTTGATGAGATGGGAGTCTCGATAATTGAGGCTGGTTCTGCAATCACTTCCGAAGGTGAAAGGGAATCTATCAAGGCTGTCGCAAATGCAGGGCTTAATGCTGAGATTTGCAGCTACTGCAGGATTGTAAAGGCCGACGTTGATCACGCCCTGGAATGTGATGTTGATTCTATCCATCTTGTAGCACCTGTGTCAGATCTTCATATAAGAACGAAGATCAAAAAGGATCGGGATGCAGTACGGCAGATTGCAGCTGAAGTAACGGAGTATGCCAAGGACCATGGCCTGATAGTGGAACTGAGTGGTGAAGATTCTTCGCGCGCAGATCCTGAATTTCTAAAGGCTATTTACGCTGATGGAATAGCTGCGGGCGCTGACAGGTTATGCTTCTGCGATACTGTAGGTCTTCTGGTACCTGAAAGGACGACCCAAATTTTCCGTGACCTATCTTCTTCCTTGAAAGCCCCTATAAGCATCCACTGTCACAATGATTTCGGTTTTGCAACTGCAAATACCGTTGCTGCCCTTGCGGCGGGGGCAAAACAGGCCCATGTAACTATAAACGGGTTAGGAGAAAGAGCCGGGAACGCATCTCTGGAAGAGGTCGTAATGAGCCTTGAATGGCTTTATAAATACGATACAGGTCTTAAACACGAGATGATCTACCGGGTATCGAGGCTCGTAAGCCGGCTTACAGGCGTTCCTGTATCGCCAAATAAGGCTCTTGTAGGTGGAAATGCTTTCACTCACGAAGCAGGTATTCACGTTCATGGTCTTCTGGCAGATAAGGCAACCTATGAGCCGATGAGTCCAGAATATATCGGAAGGCAGCGCCAGATTGTACTTGGAAAACATGCGGGACGCAGCTCAGTTACCCTTGCCTTAAAGGAAATGGGGCTTGCAGCTGATGACGTTCAGATAGAGGAGATTTTTAACCGGGTCAAGCAGATGGGTGACCAGGGAAAACATGTAACTGACGCTGACCTGCAAACTATCGCAGAGACGGTACTTGATATCTATAAGGAACCAGTTGTAAAACTGGAAGAGTTCACTATTGTATCCGGAAACCGGGTGACTCCAACGGCATCGATAAAACTCAATGTAAAAGATAAAGATATAGTGCAGGCAGGAATCGGGAACGGACCTGTAGATGCTGTAATTAATGCCATTCGGAGAGCCGTAAGTTCCTGTGCCGAAGATATCATTCTTGAAGAATATCATGTAGACTCAATCACTGGCGGAACCGATGCCCTTGTTGAAGTAAGGGTAAAACTTTCCAAGGATGGAAAGGTAGTTACCGCAAGCGGAGCTAGGACGGATATTATTATGGCTTCCGTAGAAGCCGTAATGAACGGTATGAACCGTCTTATCCGGGTCGAGTGATTCCAGAAAGGACAATTTTAAAAATTTCTCAGGAGGACTTTTCTGTCCTCCCTCTTTTTTCAATTGTAGAAATTTTAAAATAGCATACTGCTGGCGTTTCTGGAGTCGGGATAAATCCTTATCCATATATAGCATGATCAGTTATGATGTATTTGCAAAATTAATAACGAAAGATTCTAAGAGATAAGTATTTTAGATAGACACACCCTTACTGGAAACGTGCTCACTTCAAGATGAGTATCCAGTTAAATCTACGTTTCAATTAGATAAATAGGAGTTAAATAATGACAACCGGGTCAACAGAAAAAGTTAATGGCGCAAGGGCTTTGATAAGATGCCTGGAAGAAGAAGGGGTTGACACCATCTTCGGATATCCGGGAGGGCAGATCATTCCCTTCTATAACGAACTTTATGATTCGAATCTGCGCCATATACTTGTGCGCCACGAACAGGCAGCAGCTCATGCTGCGGACGGGTACGCTCGTGCTACTGGAAAGACCGGGGTCTGCGTTTCCACCTCAGGTCCCGGAGCAACCAACCTGGTAACAGGCATTGCTACTGCATACATGGACTCAGTACCTATTGTAGCCTTAACAGGCCAGGTTCCGACGTTCTTGATAGGTAATGATGCTTTCCAGGAAGCCGACATCACGGGAATTACCCAGCCCATTACTAAGCACAACTACCTCATTCAGGATGCAAAAGAACTCCCCAGAATTGTAAAAGAAGCCTTCCATATCGCTTCTACCGGAAGGCCTGGCCCGGTATTAATTGACCTTCCAAAGGACGTACAGAACGCGGAGATTGACTTTTACTATCCTGACAAAGTAGAACTTAGAGGGTATAAGCCAACTTACAAAGGCAATGTTCAGCAGATCAAGCGAGCTGCCGAAGAAATCGCAAATTCCTGTATGCCTATAATTTATGCAGGCGGTGGAGTAATAAGCTCTAATGCCAGCGCTGAGCTTTTGGAATTGGCTGAGACGATTAATGCTCCGGTTACAACCACCCTTATGGGAATAGGCTCAATTCCAACAGAGCATCCCCTATATGTCGGAATGCTTGGAATGCACGGAAGCAAATACGCAAACTACGCTGTTCAGGAATCTGATCTTATTATTGCTGTGGGTGCAAGGTTCGATGACCGCGTGACTGGAAAACTCGAATCTTTTGCTCCCAACGCCAGGGTTATCCATATCGATGTCGACCCTGCAGAGATATCAAAAAATGTAAAGGTTCACATTCCAATAGTCGGAGACGCAAAGCAGATACTCAGATCTCTGAATAAACATATCTGCCGCTGCAATTCTGGGGCTTGGCTTGAGAAAATAAACCAGTGGAAAAAAGAGTATCCACTTAGCTATAAACAAGTTTCACCTGATATTGTAATGCCTCAGTTTGTTATCGAACAAATCTCTGAAGCCTGCAAGGATGCAATTATAGTTACTGAAGTCGGTCAGCACCAGATGTGGGCTGCTCAGTTCTTCAAGTATAAAGAACCCCGCACTTTTATCACATCAGGCGGACTTGGCACAATGGGCTACGGTTTTCCTGCAGCTATAGGAGCAAAGGTCGGCAGGCCGGATAAAACGGTTATTAACATTGCAGGAGATGGCTCTTTCCAAATGAACTCTCAGGAGCTTGCAACTGCAGTCCAGAACGATATTCCAGTTGTTTCCGTAATTTTGAACAATGGTTATCTGGGCATGGTCAGGCAGTGGCAGGAGCTATTCTATGACAGACGGTATTCTCACACCTTCATCAAGGGTAGTGTCGATTTCGTCAAACTTGCCGAGGCCTATGGAGCCCTTGGATTGCGTGCGGAAAAGCCGTCCGAAGTAAGGCCTGCAATTGAGGAAGCTGTCAGGTCAGGTAGACCTGCTGTTGTTGAAGTCATTGTTGAGTGTGAGGCAAACGTTTATCCTATGGTACCGGCTGGAGCTGCAATCAATGAAATCCTTGATATTGAAGAACATGCAGACACTCCCTGCGCTATGCCTGATCTGCGCACGGCAACAGCTGATAGAGTTCTTGACCTGGAGGAACAGTAATGAAACACACACTAGCAGTTCTTGTGGAAAACAAATCAGGAGTTCTCTCCAGGGTGGCCTCTCTTTTCTCAAGGCGAGGATATAATATCGACAGTCTGGCTGTAGGAGTTACGGAAGATCCTGAGATTTCCAGAATGACTATTGTGGTTCAGGGGAATGACCAGGTTCTAGAGCAGGTCACAAAACAGCTTAACAAGCTCGTGGATGTCATTAAGGTCTCGGATATCGGAGCTGACGATGCGGTTGAAAGAGAATTAGCACTCATCAAAGTATCTGCTGATGTTACTGAAAGAGCCGAAATTATCCAGATTGCAAACATCTTCAGGGCGAGAATAGTGGACGTTGCTCCCAAATCCATAACTGTTGAAGTAACAGGAGATGAAAGCAAAATAAATGCAATTGAAAAACTCCTTCGGCAATTTGGGATCAAAGAAATGGTTCGAACAGGTAAGATTGCTCTAATTCGCGGCCCAAAGAAGGTTTAAATAATAAGGACAGGTAAAGAAAAGTAGCTGCTTAATTATTTTTATAGACTGGGGCAGCCAGAAGTGTTTTGAAATCCTAGATGTTTCATTAAAAGTAGGCCTGAGTTTTCAGGCATCTGCTGAAGCTTCGAAAGCTACCCCTCTCTAAAGAAAGCAACTTCTTGAGAATCGATTTAAGTCAACTTAATTCTCAGGGAAGTGAACGATTTCATAATATTATACTTCCCCCAAAAATATTAGGAACTTTGCTCAAAACTGAAATATTTATCAGGAGAATCTAATATGGCAACAATAATTTATGATAACGAGACTACTTTTGATGCACTTAAGGACAAGACTATTGCAATAATGGGCTACGGAAGCCAGGGACACGCTCACGCTCGTAATCTCCATGAGTCCGGACTCAATGTTATTGTTGGGCTCAGAAACGGCAGTTCGAGCTGGGCAAAAGCCGAAGGCGACGGTCTGAAAGTTATGTCTGTGGCAGAAGCTGCAAAAGCTGCAGATGTTATTATGATCCTCCTTCCGGACGAAAAACAGGCTTCGGTCTATTATTCTGAAATCGAGCCAAATCTGGAAGCTGGTAACGCACTTGCTTTTGCACACGGATTCAATATTCATTATAGCCAGATTGTCCCCCCGAAAAATGTTGATGTTGTCATGATTGCTCCCAAGGGCCCTGGTCATATCGTAAGAAGAACCTATACTGAGGGTATCGGAGTGCCGGGTCTGATTGCAGTCTACCAGGACGCAACCGGAAATGCAAGGGAAATCGCTCTTTCTTATGCCAAAGGAATCGGTGCAACTAGGGCAGGCGTCTATGAGACTACCTTCCGTGAAGAAACCGAAACCGACCTTTTCGGAGAACAGGTTGACCTGTGCGGAGGACTTTCATCCCTTATCAAGACCGCTTTTGAAGTACTTGTTGAGGCAGGATACCAGCCCGAAATGGCCTATTTCGAAACCTGTCATGAAGTCAAGCTCATTGTTGACCTTATCTATGAAGGCGGTCTTGAGAGAATGTGGCATTCCGTTTCCAACACCGCAGAATACGGAGGCATGACCGTCGGCCCCAGGATTATCAACGAGGAGTCCCGTGAAGCCATGTATGAAGCCCTGGCAAGAATTCAGAACGGTGAATTTGCCAAGGAATTCGTGCTTGAAGGCATGGTCAACCATCCTGTCCTCAAAGCCATGGAACGCCAGGAAAAAGAACACCAGCTTGAGGTTGTCGGAAAGCAGATCCGCGCAAACATTCCATGGCTCAACAAGAAGATTGATGACGACTGATTTTTTTGTGATTGACAGCCTGTAGACAGAAAATTCATAAATCTGGAAGTATAAAATTCAATCCGGAGGGGAAATAATGCCATTAACAGGAGAAAGCAAAGTAATTAACACTATCCTTAACAGACGGAGCGTCCGGGAGTTT
>JAMXLQ010000055.1 GCA_024280975.1 Methanosarcina sp. | reverse complement strand
AAGAGTGGAAGAACCTCTCTTGCTGCAAATCTGGGGAAAAAAGGAACATCTTCCGACATAACCATGTATAATAATGATAAAGAGAGCCGAAAAATGGTTTTTGTGGACCCTCACGGCTATCCTAAAGCCTTAAAATCCCTGGTTACGGCACTGAATATTTCAGATATGGCAATCCTCTGCATCCCTCCTGATGGTCTTAACAGGGACAATCCTGCAAGTGTTCATACCGGAGAATGCATTGTTGCCCTGGACCTGCTCGGCTTCAAGTATGGAATAATTGCCCTGACAAAATCCGATAGTACCCATATGTATGCAACCGATGAGCTGAAAAAGAAAATAAAATTAATGACCGCGGGTACTTCTCTCCAGGATTGGGAATGTATTTCCCTGAACACAAACAAAGGTGCAAAAGATCCTTTTGAAGGTGTCGAAGATCTTAAAGCTAGAATTAATGAGATTTCGGAAAAAATAGAAGCTGAACAGGCTGAATTGAACGACCTTCCTGCAAGGGTGTTTATAGATCATGCCTTCAACGTCACTGGAAAAGGTTGTGTTGCTCTTGGAGTTGTCAAACAGGGGACTTCAAAAGATAAGAACAAGACCAAAATTTTCCCGCTGGATAGGGATATTGAAATCCGATCCATTCAGAGTCATGATGTGGATATTGATAGCGCACCCACAGGTACTAGAGTCGGAATGCGTCTTAAAAATGTGCAGGCCAAAGATATAGAAAGAGGATTTATCATCTCTGACAAAGAAATTGTAAGTACTGATTATGTCCTTGAATGTACGATCTCGAAATTCACGCAGGCAGTTGAAACCTCAAGTGTACTTCACCTTTTTGTTGGCCTGCAGTCCGAACCTGTGCGTGTGGAGAGGATTCTGGTTGGTGGGCAGGAAGTAAAAGAAGTAAAGCCTGGAAATAACTGTATATTGGAACTTTCAGGCAACAAAAAAGTAGCCTACAGCAAAGAAGACCGTTTCCTGCTGGCAAATCTTGATCTACCCCAGCGATTTGCAGGCTATGGTTTTTCGAAATAAGTTTCTTTAAAAATAAATTCATATAAGGGACTAGTATGGAAAGCAACTCAGGAAAAGATGAAACCATATGTAAAAACTACGAAAGCAAAGTAAGAGATAGAACTCTTTATGGGAATGTTTTTCATAGAAATGTCTGTTGGCAGCGTTCTTACCAGAGGCCGGAAGGGGAGGAGCTTATTATAGCACTGTACGGCAGCCTCAGAGATGGTCTTTACAATAGTCGTCGTTTTGACCTGCAAAACATGTCAGAGTTCCTGGGCACAACAAAGGTGAGCGGATACGCTCTTTACTCCTTGGGCCCCTATCCCGGTATCTACCCTTCGAAAAATTCCTATGTCGTAGCTGAGGTGCGCAGATTTTCAGGAAAACAGCAGCTTGAGGTTGCCAAATCGATTGATTATATGGAACTTTTCGGAGGATATCACAGGGAATATGTGAATCTAGAAATTGGTGATCAGAGGTTCAGAGGTTTTATTTATGTTTATGATGAGAAGCCCGAATCGGAAAGAATCGAGCATGGCGACTGGACCAGATATCTAAAGGAAAAAGAGTTACAAGAAAGAAAATTATCTGAGTGAAAGAATTGAAAAATAGAAAATAGCAAATCGAGAGATAAAAGTCAAGACTTGAAAGTTCACAGATTCCTTAGAAACTATTTTAAAAATTAAAGATTTCGTAAAAATTCAAGGCTCTCAATTCCTTCTTCTACAGAACTCATCTCGGTAACGAAAATCCCCTTATAATCCGAAAGCTTTTCCATAACTCGTTTCCAGTCTACTGAGCCTCTTCCCAGGGGCAGATGTTCATCTTTTTTACCCATGTTGTCATGGATATGCACATGAGAAATATGATTACCCAGCTGGTCCAGAAACTCGTCAACGAGACCTACGGTATTTGCATGTCCGACATCAAACGTAAAACCTACATTATGGCTTCCAATAGATTCAAGCATCTCAAGCATCTCGTCGGGATATTTTCCGAAGATTTTCGGCAGATCGGGCATATTTTCGACAGCAATCAGGATTCCGAAATCCGCTGCAAAGTCACAAATTTCTCGGAGAGAAGCAAGATTGGTAAAATAGGCCTCCTGTGGGACCTGCACACCATAAGGAGAAAGATAGCCAGGGTGTATTACAGCCAGATTAACATAGTTAGAGGCAAGCATCAGGTAATGCTTCATCTGACTGAGAATCTCTGCCCTGATTGAATTATTCAGACCTGCCAGATTCATGTCCGAGAAAGGCAGATGCAGAGTTAGTTCAAGGCCTGTGGTTTCACTGATATTTTTCAAATTCTGGATGTTCTTGCTGTTCAGGCACTGAGATCCTTCCTGGACGATCTCCCAACCGGTATACCCGTGATCTTCGAGCGTGTAAGCCCATTTGAAAGGATCTTCAACGACTGCACGCGACGAATAGCTTATTCTGTGCAATTGCATAACGAAAATTCATTCCTTTTAATTTATTAATATACATGGTGGACGCAAATTGAGATATATTTAACTGAATTATTGAATAAATTTTTAAGTGAATTCTTAATTGAATTTTAATTAAATTCTTAATTAAATTTTTACTTGAACTGTCGATTGAGTCATATAATAACTCAGTTTTTTACGAAATACTAAAGACAGGCTAAAAGCTTATAATCATCAGCCGCTTGTAGAGTCTATAAATCAAAGGTTTACAAGACTTACAAGGCTTACAAAGCATCAAAGCGTTAAAACCTTAAAGCTTTTCAATCTCTTTCCACATAGTCCATTTCGACTTCAACTACAGGTTTTCCTTCTTCAGTAAGGGGTAAAAGCCATTCAAAAAGTCTTTCCATTTCTTCCTGAGAATCAGCCCTGATAATTACTTCAATAGATCCGAGGGGCTCTTCTTGCGCAGGAACGCTGGGAATTCCGACAAAAGCAGCTTGTTTGTTAAGCAAAAAACGGACTGAAAGCCCATCACTGGATAAGCCTTTACTGAAAGCTTTGTTACGTACACTATCTATAATTTGTTCTCTGCGAATGAGCCAATGCAGGGTTTGCAGAATGTCAATTCCTCCTTCCCCTGAAAGGAAAAAAGAAGGAGAAGTTCCTGTTTCTAATTCTGCAGTATCGATAACTTCCTTTTCAAGTTTAATATCAGTAAAAAGAGATGAAATTGCTTTGATAACCTTTTCCGAGTCTTCTGTAGGATATACAGCTGCTGAGACTTTAATGTGTATCATAAATCTGCTCCAGTATTAAAACGGTTTATTCCAGAAACTATTCTAGAAATTATACGAGAACTGTTCTAGAAATTATTCGAGAAATTATTCTAGAAATTTATTAAAATTATTTAATGGATTTTTGCTTAGAAAAATTATCTCTCTGGCCCATTTCTTAAGACCCAGTTTTCAAGATCTACTCCGTGGGACTTTTTCCTAAATAATTATTCAAAACTTTAATGACATCTTCTTTAAAAGTTTCCAAAGTGGAATTATTCTCAATTTCAATATTAGATGCTTCTATAGCTTCTCCCATGCCCCAGCTGAGCTCTCGTTCATCCCGACGGCGAAGCCCTTCTATACTGTTCATATCATCACTTCGGCCTCGTTTCTGAACTCTGGAAAAGCGAATTTCGATAGGAGCGTAAATGGAAATCAGGATAAAACCTTCTCCGAACTCTCGCCTGAAACATTCCACTTCGGCAATCCCGCGCACACCATCCACAACAACAAGGTCAGAGCCAGCCTCCCTTATTTGAGAAATGCAGCGTACGGCGACTGCATCCATGCCCTCGCATTTACGGAGCTGTGTTGCAACCATTCCGATATTGGAATCATTGGGCCCAAGCCCGCGCCTCGAGACTTCCTTCCTAATCACGTCACCCATATTAATAACGGGAATGCCCATCTCAGCAGCAATTCTGGCAGCTTCCGATTTCCCAGACGCTGGCATGCCTACAAATGCTATTATTTTCATCAAAAATTACCTTTTAAACTTATTATTAAACCTGAGTTGTTAACTTAAGCGATTAGAGCTGAATTATTAACTTATTATTAGACCTGAATTATTAAGTTGAGCTATTGAATTCTTTGGATTTGTATAGAAATCCAATTGTCACCAGTCTTAATCCCAGAGTAAGTAAAATCTGAATTATAACTTAGTGATTTGAATAGTAGAATCCATAAGTTAACCGCATATATAATAGAATCTAGTCAAACCGCAGGATTGCATATATTATTTCCTGAAAACTGACGCTAGATAATGGAAAATAAGCTAGAATAGGAAAAACCGAAGGAAATTGAAATTGAAACTGAAGGAAATTGAAATTAAGGAAATTTAGAGAGGATCAATAAGAACTAAAGTAAAGAAGTTATAGTGAGTTAAAAAACCTGAAGTAAGGATTGTTAAGAGAGGGTCAAGGAAATCCTGAAAAAAAGAGAGTCAGTGAGTGGGGAAGAAAAATCCAAAATAAAGAAATATAAGGAAAGCGTGAGGAGAGTCTCATCCCTTATGAAAACATCTTATTGAAAACGGAAATCTTGAAATCCACTAGGGGCTTGAGCCTGTAATCTTCAAGAAGTACTTTCCTGGTGTTTTCTACTGGAACGCTCAGGGAAATCTCTTTAGTCCGGCCATAACGACCCTTGCTTACAACCACTGCGTTGACTATGCCCAGCATATCAAGTTCGGACATGAGATCTGTAACCCTGCGCTGCGTGAGAATATCGACATCAATGTGATGGCAGAGCTGGCGGTAGACGTTGTACATCTCGCCTGTTGTGACATTCTTACCTTCTCTGCCTCGGTTCCGCAGGAGAATGATACTATAAAGTACAAGTTTGGATTGAGTGGGAAGGGTTCTTACTACTTCGACCACCCGGTCAATTTCGATTTTTTCTTGAGCGCGCCTTACGTGCTCTTCCAGAACCTGAGGCTGGTTTTCTCTTTCTGCAATTTCTCCTGATACCCGCAGAAGGTCGAGTGCGCGCCTAGCATCGCCGTGCTCCTGAGCTGCAAAGGCAGCACATAAGGGAATTACCATTTCACCGAGAACGCCGTCGGTATAAGCCATTTTTGCCCTTTGTTTCAGGATATCGCTGATCTGTTCAGCATCATAAGGAGGGAAAATCAGTTCTTCTTCGCCCAGAGAACTTTTAACTCTGGGATCCAGAAATTCCGTGAATTTCAGATCGTTTGAAACGCCTATCATGCTTACTTTAGCTCTCCGTAGGTCTGTATTAATTCTCGAAAGATTATAAAGAACGTCATCACCTTTCTTGATCAGCTTATCTATTTCGTCCAGAATTATGATAATGACCTGCTCTCTGGAATCGATTGCCTCCTTGAATTTCATGAAAACCTGGTCAGTAGGCCACCCGGTCATAGGAACTTCTTCCTCGAAGTGTCTGGCAAGGTTTGCAAGTAGACGGTACTGTGTATCGATTACTTCACAGTTAATATAAACAACCGAACAGAAAAGAGATTTATCTTCACTTACCCTCTCAAGTTCTTTTCCAACATACCGGGTAACTGCAGTTTTTCCTGTCCCAGTTTTTCCGTAAATCAATACGTTGGAAGGAGTCTCACCTCGAAGTGCAGAAACTAAGATCGTCGCGAGACTATTAATTTGCTCATTCCTGTGCAGCAAAAGATCGGGCGTGTAGGAAGGCCGAAGTACTTCTTTGTTTTTGAAAATTGATTTACCATCAAGTAATTTTTCGAATAAGCCGTCTAATGATTGAGCTTTGATCATGAATGACCCTCTATAAAAACTATGATATTAAGCATTAGAGATTAGATAATTCCAATGCAGACAATAAACATATCAAATTAATATAGTAACATTAATAAATACAAGTAATTATTTAATACAGTTAATAAATTGCATACTGCCTTTTCTTCGTGCATTTTCTTTTTATTTTATAAATTAGAGTAAGCCAGATTGATTGAAACTTTGTTCTGAACCTATTTTTAGGGCTGTTTTGCATGTTATCTGAAACTTTTCAGCTTCAGAAGAAGCCCGTAAACTTAAATTCACTCTTAATATTTTTCAAAATATTTTGATTTCAAAGTATTTATAAGAGTTTTAACAATTTTAAAGTTATTAAGATTTGTAAAGTTTTTAACCATTTTAGCGTTTTACTAACTTTAAACGTTTTTTGCTTCCTGAAATCAGAAGGGATTCTTATGGGTTACAGTTATTTTTAATCTTCAGAATTCATACTATTGAGTAATTATGTTTTTTAGATCCGTTATGTTTATAGATCGAGCTGATCCCAAAACTCCACAAATACTACTTTTTGATCTCGGTTTTGAGACAATTACCCGAGATGCTGATCAGGAACATTAGTTTTGGGATAGGCTCATCCATTATGTTTTTAGATCTGTTTTTGAACCGTTTTAGATCTAGCTCCTTAGATCTAGATTTTTACAGTTACCTTTTAATTTTTCTGCTCAAGCGTTTTATGATTATAAATACAACTGCTGCACAAGCTTAGTATTAATGTTACGACAGCTGTTGAGTGATTCTCAGATAAATTATTTAATGATTATTAAGAGATTATTAAGAGATTTTAGAGAATTGTGGATTGAGTTCCTGAACGGGGGATACTTGGAAAGGAACAAACAATTCCTAATTTTTAATTCTAGATTTTTAATTTCCAACTCTTAGTTCTTAAACCTGGAACCAAAATTTATTTTAAGATTTCTAGATTTTTACTTCATAATTCTTTGTACTTTTTATGGAAAACTCTATGAATCCTGCTTATGAAGAGAAAGGGATAGAGGATACATATTTCTTATAGTTAATGCCTGAAATTCTCATATTCTACTAATTGCTTCTAAATGGCAGGCAAGTCCTAAATGCTAAGACACTTCTCAAGCCCGGAGAAAATCTATACTCCGAATCTTCTTTAGTCAAAATTTTAGGTGAAATTGGTATATAAGCGAGTAATTTTCAGCTATATTTGCAGTAGATGCAATGGAAGTACACCGTATTAATTGTTATGGTAAGGACCCGTTTATTTCCACTGGAGATTGTTTTTACCTTAAATATCCATCAAAAAAATCAAGATCGTAAGGCATAATTAGTCTAAAATAAAATATTTTGGATTCCAGATTCAATGGAGGTTAAATTTAAATCCTTTTTTTCGAATGGAAGAAGTTACGAAATTTATTGACTTCTTTACTTAAATTTAGAGAATAAAAAAATTAAGATAAAATAGGATCTATGTATAAATTAAACTGCTTGTCATAATAGTATTTGATAGAGTTTAGTAAATTATTAAAATATATAGAGAAATAGATTATTTTTAAAGTGGAAGAAATTAAAGGAAAAGTAAAAGAAAGTTAAGGAAAAATAAGAATACAAAAGGTAGACCCCTTTATTTCGACTGGAAAGTTTATATAACCCCCGGACCCCACGATTTCCACTAAAAAGATTTTAGGGTTTGAAGCAGCAAAATAAAATGAGATTTTATTTTGTATTAAGGCAAAATAATGTTGTTTTGTTATGAAATTAATAGTATATATATTTTATTATTAAGAAATCTCTTTATTTTAAGGAAAGAGATAGTTTATACAGATACTTTGGCTAAAATTTATCATCTTACTGAATTTCATCTTACTGAATTACTTGTTCTTCTGAGAAATTTGTTTCTTCTAGAATCATGGGAATCTTTCCAATAGAAATATAGGGGTCCCCCTCTTCAGAAGACATCAATGATTACGATACTCTTTTACTTTTTCAAAAACAGTAAAAATCCATACTCACTCTGTTTTCTATTGTCTTTGTTCCAAATATTCTAGCGTTGATCTTTTTGATCCTTTCTTTACTTCCCATTACTATTTACATATCTTTTTACAGGTTTTTTCACTATCTTTTGACTGTTTTAACTAATCAAATAAACTTTGACTTTTCTAAAGTATTATTAAAAGAGTTATTGGCTAATTTAGCAGTTATATTCCATAAGTCTTTTAAATTAAATTGGTTTTACCTTATCCATATGAATGATCAGGGGCTTTCTGAAAAGGAGATATTTTCCTATCTGGAAAATGTAAAGTCAGAAGATACGGATTACTATAGGGTTTTAAGTTCAATGTGCACTCACCCGCATAAAATCGCGGTTGAAGCCCACAGGCTTTTTATTGAGGCTAACTTGGGTGACCTTGGACTCTTTGCAGGAGCACGCAGGCTAGAAAACGAAGTAATCAAGATGCTGGGAGAACTTCTTCATGCACAAGCTGTTGAAACTCCTTCCTATAATTCCTATGGAAGTTCAGTTTGTGGCTATCTTACGACAGGAGGTACAGAGTCCAATATCCAGGCTGTCAGGGGCATGAAAAACCTTGCTACTGCGGGCAGGAAGAAGTTAGGGCATACTCCCAATATAGTTATTCCTGAATCAGCTCATTTCTCGTTTGATAAAGTTGCCGATATCATGGGCATCGAGATTAGAAGAGCTCTTCTGGATTCTGAATTCAAGGTGGATACTGCATCTGTGGAAAGCTTGATTGATGCAAATACTATAGGACTTGTGGGGATAGCAGGAAATACGGAATTCGGCCAGATAGATCCTATCGAAGAACTTGCAAAACTTGCTCTTGAGAATGAGCTTTTCCTCCATGTTGATGCAGCTTTCGGAGGTTTTGTGATTCCCTTCCTTGAAAATCCATGCCCTTTTGATTTCAAAATTCCAGGCGTTACTTCCATTGCAATAGATCCTCATAAAATGGGTCTTTCTACAATTCCGTCAGGTGCCCTGTTATTCAGATCTCCTTCTTTCCTTGATTCCCTTAAGGTAGACACTCCTTACCTTACAACAAAGGCTCAGTTTACTCTTACAGGTACCCGCAGTGGAGCTTCAGCTGCTGCTACATACGCTGTCATGAAACATCTAGGCCGTGAAGGATATACAAAAAATGTACAATATTGCATGCAACTTACTAATAAAATAGTAGAAGAAGCTCGAAAATTTGGTTTCGAACCTTTGATTGAACCTGTAATGAATGTAGTTGCCCTGAAAGTTCCAAACCCTGATCTTATGCGGGAGCAACTTTTAGAAAAGTTTGGCTGGAATGTCTCAATTACTCGTGACCCTAGATCTCTTCGCTTGGTTTTGATGCCTCACAATACAGCTCGGGATGTTGAAGAATTTTTGCAGGATTTGAAAAAAGTAACAGCAGAACTTTAAAACTATTGATTTTTCCTGATTTTCTTTATTTCTCTTAATAATTCTTCTTAGTTTCCCTTGATTTCTCTATTTTCCCTAACTCTTCTTCATTTCATTTAATTTTTCCTTAATTTCCTTTAATTCCTTCTAATTTCCCTTAATTCTTCTTCATTTACCTTGGTTTCTTTAGTTACCTTTTATTCTTTCCATTTTGCATACGTTTGCGTCATATTTCTCTTATATCTTTTTTATAGTTTCTCAATTTGCCAATAACAAGAAGCAATTATCTATAATATTATTGAATATTATTGAATATTATTGAATATTATGCCAAGCAATAAATTGGTCAGTCATTTTTATGGGAAAAACCTTATAAAACCACTTTATAAAGGAAAATTTATAAGGAAATTTATAAACGGAATTAATGAGCAGAACTATCTTAAGGTTAGATTTATAACTTAAAAATTCATAATTTAATAAAGATATGATAATCTAGGGTTTTTGAAAATTTAGATTTTAGAAGTTCAGGTTTAGAAATTCAGGTTTATCATTTTATCACGTAATTAACTTTATAGAAATAAGAATGGGGGTACTTATTTCATGAAATCTTCATTGAAAATAGGAAGTGTGATGGGTATACCTATCAGGCTGCATATAACTTTTCTTCTGATATTACCCATATTTGCTTATGTGTTTGCAATTAATCCTCAACCATTTGGTTTTGGGGGGGTAGAGCCACCTATTACAAAATATCTGCTTTCGTTCCTGGCCGCAATCCTACTTTTCGCTTCAGTCATCGTACACGAACTTGCACATTCATATATGGCAATGCGTTATGGAGTCAAAATCGAGAGCATTACTCTCTTCCTTTTTGGGGGAGTATCTGCGATGGAAGAGATTCCGAGGAAACCTGGACAGGAAGCAAAAATGGCTTCTGCAGGTCCTCTGACAAGTCTTGCGATAGGCTTCATCTGCCTTTATATATATGGAAATCTTATTTCTCTTATTCCTGGACTTTCTCCAAATCCGGCATACCTTATTTTCTGGATTCTTGGAGTTATGAATCTGGTACTCGGGATCTTCAATCTGTTACCTGCTTTTCCAATGGACGGAGGCAGAGTACTCCGTGCTTTCTATGCAAGGAGAATGTCTTATGTGAAAGCTACCCAGAGTGCCGCAGCCGTCGGGAAGTTTTTTGCCATTCTTATGGCAATTTTCGGAATTTTAGTAGGCAATCTCTGGTTCCCTTTAATCGCCCTTTTTATTTATGTCGGCGCATCAGAAGAAGAACGATCTACTCAGGCTGAAGTAACTCTCGAAAATATTCTGGTCAGGGATATTATGACAAAGAATGTGGTTTCCGTTAGTCCTTCTATGAGCGTTGAAGATCTAGTCCATTTTATGTTTGAAAAAAAACATATGGGTTACCCTGTAATGGAGGGGAACAATCTGAAAGGAATTGTGACATTTACCGATCTCCAGCGTGTCCCTTATCTTGAACGCTCTGTGGTCCATGTTTCGGATATCATGACTAAAGATGTTATATCCGTACCTCCGGATGCACGCGCAAGTGATGTCCTGAAACTGGTTTCATCTAAAAACATCGGAAGAGTTATGGTTGTTGATAACGGATCAGTAGTAGGGATTCTCTCAAGAACAGATCTCGTACGGGTCCTGAGGCTCAGGTCAGAGTAATTCCTAAATGCTCTACACTAAAAGGGAATTTTCAGGCAGAAATAATCAAGAGGTTTTTGTCAAAAGAAGTTTACCAAAAGAATTATCATGCTGAGTTATCAAAAAATTTTAATCAGGAAATTCATCAACAGAAATTGAATAGGGGTTATCAACAGAAACTATCAATAAATTCATCAAAAGATATTTTTATCAAGAGATGCCACTTTCTTAAGTTCTTTCTAAATAAATCCTTTCAGGATTGTATTGGGCTGATCCAAAAGTCAGAGTTACTTCTCCAACTTCTTGATCCGAATAATCAATCGAGTTTATGATGACATGAAATAATTTTGAAACTTTATAGATTTGGAAGTAAATATAGACTTGGAAGTAAAATTGGTTTTGGAATTAACTATCTAAATACTTAGATAAATTTATAAAATATTATATAAAATAAAACTATAGAAAAGAGGGATGAATATTTGAAAGCAGCAAAATATAAATCCCCGGCGGATAATTACCACCAGTTAATTATCTGCTCATAGCTAAGTTCTTTTATAGGTTGGTTATTTTATGTGAAGAGCTTAACTATTCATGCGAGTAAAAGCAATCTTCAAATGATGTATTCTCACGCGTAACTTTTAACGCGTTGTAGCAGAGAGATTAACAATGAACAAACCTGAAATTACGAATTCTCAGGACAAGGACCCTGACTACAATTTTCATAGTTCATCTCAGGAGTCAATATATTCTATGGACAAACTTGTGACCGAATCCGCAGAAAATTCCGTTTCTGTTGGAAAGTCTAAGCTTTCTGATTCTTCAACTAACATGTTAAAGGAAGATAAAGTTTCTGTACCGTCATCCGAAACAGAATCTTGCGAGCTTGAAGCAAAGCTTGATATGAGTTCGGAACTTATTCTAGAATCTGTTCCTGATTCAGCTTCCGAAGTTTCAATTCCTTCACTTTCCCAATTATCGGATGCACGCCAGGTTGAATACCAGCCATCAAAAATTGTGCTTATAGGAACCGCCCACGTTTCGGAAAAAAGTGTTGCTGAAGTCAAGGCTGCTATCAGGAACTTGAAACCGGATATCGTAGCTGTCGAGCTTTGCAGAGGACGTTATGATTCCCTGAAGGGTAATGTGCAGGATAATCAGGTTCCTATTAAGGAAATTCTCTCTCAAGGCAAGATCAATTATTACCTCATTCACTGGTTGCTTGCCTATGTGCAGAAAAAAATCGGTGATGATATGGGTGTAAAACCCGGAGCCGAGATGATTTCCGCGATCGAGGAAGCCGAATCTATAGGGGCCAAAGTTGCTTTAATTGACCGGGACATCCAGGTGACGCTTCAGCGCTTCTGGGGAAAGATGAAATTCCTGGAAAAAATCAAAATGATTGGCTCTCTGCTAGGTGGTCTCATAGGAATTGGAGGGGGAGCGGAAATTGATATCGACCAAATAACAGAAACTGATGTTGTGACTGCCCTTGTAAATGAGCTTAGAGGTTTTGCTCCGACTGCAGCTGAAGTTCTGATTGACGAACGAGATGCTTATCTTGCAGGAAATCTCGTCAATGTTGCTGCAGGTGGAAACAAAACCGTTGTTGCGGTGATAGGAGCAGGACATAAGCCCGGAGTGACTAAGTATCTGAAAAATCCAAAGACTATCCCATCCCTTAGTTCACTTATGGAGATTCCTAAGAAACGTTTTGGCATTGGCAAACTCATTGGCTTTGGTCTTGTTGGTCTTATATTTGCATTTTTCTTGTTACTGCTCCTTTCCGGTGTTTCGCTAAAAATTCTTTTGATAGCGTTCGGATGTTGGTTCATTATTACTGGGACTCTAAGTGCAATTGGAACTGTGCTTGCAGGTGGACATCCTTACTCAGTTCTGACTGCCTTCTCAGTTGCTTGGCTAACCACTCTACACCCATTAATAGCCGCAGGCTGGTTTGCTGGCCTGGTAGAGGCAAAACAGCGAAATCCTACTACAGCAGATATAAAAGCTCTTGCAGGAGTAGAGACCTTCAGAGAGATGTTCAAAAACAAGTTTATGCGGGTTCTCCTTGTCGCAAGCTTCGCAAATATCGGAAGTGCAACAGGA
>JAMXLQ010000054.1 GCA_024280975.1 Methanosarcina sp. | reverse complement strand
TCATTATTTCTGCATTATTTATAGATAAGTTTTTATAATTTAATACCCACGTTGCCCCGCTAATATCCATTTCAGTAACTTCAGGAGTTGGCCTCATAATATATGGTGATGTGTATAGGCTAAAAATGCTGACAATTGAAGCACTCATGATGATAATCAAACAAATAAGTGGCATTATGTTTGATCTCTTAAAATTAATTCTTCTTTCAAGTAGATGCTGATAAACAAACCCTGCTGATATCGGAGTGAAAATAACTAAATATGCTGTCAATCTCTCTGAACCAAAGTTCTCAATACCAGGAATAATATTAAATAAGAATGCCGCATACATTGACCCAAAGAAAAATGTCAGAGCAAGTAATATTAATAAATGTTCATTCTTTTTCTTTTCTTCAGTACTACTTTTTAGAAGGATTATGAAACTTACTAGCGAGAGTATGAGAAATATAAAATCATCGCCCATGATTCTTACAATAATCTCTAACAAATCAATCCCGTTAATGTTAATTTTATTCAAAGTCTTACTCATGCCAGCAATCACATTGGGACTATTGCTGCCGCCTGTTGTAATTGATAAATAAGTATTTCTAATGTTTGGATAAAATTTACTAAATGAGAGTGTCCAATAAAGTAAAATTATAAGTTCAATTAATACAGGCGTAAGTGGAAGATAAGAAATAATTCTTAAACATACTTTTTTATTTTTTATAACATCAAGCAGATAATTTGTTACTCCTACTACTAAAAATGTCAACATGATCATAGCAGCCGACAAAGGATGAAAAAAAGGATATAAGATCAACAAGATTACGTATAATATACCATACTGCAAACTATTTTTATTCATTAACGATTTAAAATAAATGAAGAAGATAATTGGGAAATATAGTAGAGACCAGCCGTTGGGCATTATATAAACATCATATGAATTAAATAGCACGCCACCAATTGATGCAACGGCTAATATTTGTGGTTTTTTTGTAGTGAATACTGAACTAGAAAGCAAGTATATAGATATTACATAAAAAATCGAAAATAGGGCAGTACTGTGATTTGCTACTAGTTCGAGTGATAATCCAGATATCTTTGAAATCTCTGCCAGCAAAATGTGAGTTATTGGGTAAGAGTTGTCACCAATATAACCTTTAAAAAATATATCTTTTGCATTTCCTATATGTGATATGTTATCCCCGTTCCATGTGTAATAACCTCTCATATAAGGAATATAAAGCAAACACATTCTATCTAATATTAATAAAAAAAATCCAATGAGCCAAAATTTACTGTATTTATATTGTTCTGTATATACTTGATGCAGGAGTATATATACTCCACCAGTTATACTTATAATTAAAGCTACCCAGACAATTAATGGAGTTGACTCATAGATCGATAATTCGTACCCCGTAGCCGGAGTTGAATAAGCAACGATGCACGAAGATAATGTAAGCATGAAAAATAAAGTAGTTAATACTTTCAGCTTATTATTAACGGTATCCATTTTCCCCACTTAATATAACTTTTGATGCAAATTTTTTTACACTCAACTCCGGTTTGTGTGAAAAACACCTTCATGAGCCAGAAAAATTTAAGCTTTCAAGCTATCAAGGGCACACAAAAATCTGCTTTTATTTCTGTAAGCGGGAAAATTCAGAAAGCAATGAAAAATTGTGCGTATATTATTCTTTATTCCATATTTTCCGAGATTTCAGCAGCTTATTTGCCACTTTAAATTTTAAAGGAAGTTAATAATTTACTATAATTTATGGCTGAAATCTCGGAATACATTTTAAGTATCTCCTGAGTGATATCTTTCGAAATGAATGTTCGGCTTTCAGGCCCGATGGCACAAATACATTGCAAGCGTTAATCCTAAAAGAACTTCATAATGTAGTTCTTACAAATAGGCTTTATATAGCCTGCTAAGCCTGCTAGCTAGTTTGTTTCTCTAGTTGGTTAATTTATTCTTTAATTTCCCTCTTCCTATTAGAAATATAGCAGATCCCTTTTCTTCTCATAACTCCGTTCATATTTTCAATGAAAAAGGTTACAGTTTCACTTTATTCCCTTCATTCCTGCTGACTTACTAGGTAAAAACATATTATTTTCAGAATTAATTGATTCTGTACTCTTTACTTCTTATGGCTTTATTCTATAAGAAATTTACGAAGTAGTGGTTCTACCTGTTAGAATTAACTTATCTTTAAATAGGATTCTCCTAAACTCACTGTCAAACTGAAAACTTAGTATAAAAATTATGTTTCTGAGTATATTTTTTTCTGTAAAGTACTATCATAAAATTAGAAAAAAGAAAATTTAAAAGATTTTTTAAAAATCAGTTCAGTACCAACTGAAAATGAAGTTTATGGTGTTCCAAGTAAGTATGAACCAGAATAATTTACTGACTTGTTTTTGAAATCTTGAATGGCTTATGCTGGGAAAGAAAAAAATAGGTCAAGAGGCATTATAGTCGACTATTACTGATATGAACCTCAACCTTAATTAGTATACTAAAAAGATTACCAAAGAAAGTCTGCAAAGCAAAGAACATAAGTGGAACATTACGTATGTTGATATAAGATATAATTCCTATGGGAACTATAGAAAATTTCGAAAAATCCTGGGTTCCAACAAATTATTCATATATCTTTTATAAAACAATCTGCTACAAATTAGGTTTTTCAAAATTTTCTGTACTATATCTGTCAGAGAGTTTAAGTCTGTATCTTTAATTTTCTAGAGTTCTTTTAACCGTTTCTCCTGTAGATTTTCCCAATAAACGAAAAATTTTGAGAAGAACCTTTCTATTGCTAATTTTTTCCATAGGATTCTTTAATAAATCTTTTAGGTCTTCCTCTTTTTCTTTACTTTCTATTTTGTAATTACTCAGGTAGCCTTTCAAAGGCTACAATTTTTTTTCTTTATTTCGAGAAAAATTGAATATAAAATGAATCTTGTTTCGTTTAGCTATTATGTTTACACGTGAAAAGATTCTTGTTCTCTATAAAGATGATCCCGCAGCTATAATTTCTTTAGTTCAGAGGCTTGAAACTAGTAAGAACAATCATTCGTACTGCTAAACTCCAAAAACGTGTATAAATTTTTGAATCTAACTTAAATCAAAACGCTCGTAACAACAGTAGACCCACTTCTACTAATTTGGTAAAGAGTTTATTCTAAAAATAATTTAGATCTCCAAATCAATAAAAATTTCAAAACTATTTTCGTTATTACAGGAAACTTATTTGATCATTTGGAGTTTTGAAAGCTCAGAGATGCTATTTTGAGTTTTAGGATCAGCTCATTGAGATGAGGCTTTAAAACAGATACGCATAAATTACACCAAGTATCGTAATATTAATACAAAAGCACTTAATAAGTAGTCGAGCCCGGTGACATTATTTCATTATTGCATAATCTACTTAAAGGCCAATTAGCTATTGTAGCAAAAATCTGATATTTTATTGAAAAATTCGGTAATCGGATAATAATAAAGTGGCTCAGTAATTCTCAAGCACAGAGCCAACAATATTTCTATAGTTTTCTTTCAGGGAATATACGTTGTGATCTCCGGTAACATTTATACTCAGAATTCCGAGCCTTGTGTTCATAAGCCCAACCATAGCCGACACTCCCCGGTAGCTTACCTCAAAATTTCCTTTATCTAGGTAATCGTAAACTTCACCGGTGGTGAACTTGTCTCCGGTCAGGAAGAGATTGAGCACAACCTTGCGTATCCCGTTTTCATCCCTGCCGAGATACTTTATCAATCTCGCTCTTACCCTTTCTTCCGCAGTTTGCAGTTTCGGACACCTCAGTTAATGATAATTAAATTATATTGATACAGCATTATATTACTCGCTATTCTTTTACATTATAAAAAGTGTGCGACCTCCGAGTAAGGGCGCTAAGAAACGAATACCCTATATCCTTATCGTTTATATATTTTAGGATTGCTTTTCTGAAGTATTTATATAATGTATAAATTTATCCTAATACAAGGATTTCAGCACCCTGTTTATAGCGAGAAATAATCCACACTTCTCAGAAATTAAAATCTTCTTATCCCAATGTTTATAGAAGTTCGAGGATTATAAAGCAGGTTGAAGAAGTAAGAATTGCTTGTACGAAATTGAGCAATGAATTTGAGTTAAACAAAAGGTATATCACATAGGAAGTTGAAACTCCACGACTAGCTTATATCCAAGCAACTCTAAGTTATTTGCTCTAATAATTGAGGTAAGGCAGGAATTTTCTTGATCTTGTCTTTCAATTCTGTACCCAGCTATCCTAGTAAACAAAAAATGTGGAATTTATATGTAGAAACGTGGTAAATTTAAGTAGGCTGTATGTACAATGAGATTTTAATATTACCTTCTCCCATCTCCCTTGAATCTGTCCCTTACCTGTGGCAACAGAGTAATGCTCTTATTTTTCTCGTTAACCTGAATGATTATGATATATTCAGTACAAAATATCTTAACGAAGTAGAAATGGAATATCTCGAGGGGTTACAGACCGGTTATTTTAAAAAAAGATATATTATCTCCAGAACGGTGTTAAAACACATATTATGCGATATTATCAGAGAACGACCTGCCTCAGGAATCTCAACATATAAGGACGGGTATGGGAGAGTGCGTATACGCAATCATAGTGATTTGTACATTTGTATATCATATACACAAAGCACCGTGGTCCTTGCAATATCAAAGATCGAAATAGGTGTTGATATTGAACTTGGGAAAACACTAGCTCTTAAAAGTAACTTGAAGAACCTGGGCGCGAAGTCTTTACTCACAGATGACTCCGTAAATGAGGCTGATCTTTTAAAAATATGGACTTTGAAAGAAGCTTATTCCAAGTTTTCAAACAAAAACATGCATCTTATTTTCAGTAAAAAACTGGACCTCAGTGGCGTCAGCTACTTCACTTATTTTTTAGATAATAAGTATATATTATCTATCATAGCCTATTTGGGCTCTCATATTATCGGTATAAATCACCTTGAAAAAATTGACTGTAACTGGGACTAAATATTTAGATAAACCTAAAGCTTGGAGTTCCGTACTCCGTTCTTTTTCCGGTCTTATCGTAATGTGAATAACCGATTATACTGATAGATAGAAAGATTATTTCCTTCATGAGATTTCCTCCATGAAGCAGTCAAATTATACCATTCGAATGTACCGAAGCCCAAATTGACCTTTTTCATATTTTTAGCTCTATCCGGGATTCTGTTAGCGGAGTAATGTCTCAAATTATTTATATAGTTGTATTGCGTAAATTATCAGTGGGGATTCACATATTGTGGACGTAATTTTTGTGTTATTCACAATCATTGGTCTGCTAAACGAAAACAAAGGGGATAATACATGGAACAGATAAGGAATGATATCGTGGATTACTTGAAGGCTAATTCTTTTATGGACAATAATAGCAGCTTGAACGATAATGATTCTCTTACTCAGAAAGGCATTATAGACTCCATTGGTCTGCTTGAACTTATGGACTATATCTGTGAAAAATATTCTATCGAAATTCCTGAAGATCTGCTGACACCGGAAAACTTTGATTCATTGCAAGGAATTACTAATATGATTACTAAACTGGCGAAGTGAAAAAGTATGCGAATTGATGCGTATATCACTGAATACGCCAGAAAAACTCCTCAAAATACTGCCTTGGAAGAGGGAATAAGTTCAATTTCCTATGGCTGCCTTGACAATGACATAAATACTATTGCTTCATCTTTGATGGATTTTAATCATTGCCGATTTGCAGTACTGGCAGAATCAGGCATTCAATATATAAAAATGCTTATGGCAGTATATCGATCAGCTAATATCGCAATCCCTCTGCCAATAGAATTTCCTAAATTCAGTCTTGAAAAGATCCTTGATGCTGCTCATATCAACAATATTATAACGAGTGATATGCAGTACTCAAGATTTGGAGAAGATTTTTTTGAGCGTTTTGAAACTATAATTGTTATTTCCAGCGATACTTCCGTAAAGATTTTGCGCAAGAAGATTGAAACTGAAAATAATAATCCCGAACTGTGTCTGGTCCTTTATACTTCAGGTACGACAGGCACCCCAAAAGGGGTCATGTTAAGTGACAAAAACCTGGTAGCAAACGCAGAATCAATAATAAAAGTACTTCGGATAACTTCCAGAGATAATGGAGCACTGGTAATATCCCCACACCACGCTTTTGGAAACTCGATAATTAACTCTCATCTGGTAGCTGGCGGCTCCATCAAAGTTGGAAACATGAATTTTGTAGACTCGGTTTTCAACCTTATAGAGTCAGGTGTATCCATATTTTATGGGGTGCCCAGTACCTACCGGATACTCCTTCGATATCCTGATAGATTTCGAAGAGCTTTTACTAACGTTAAAATCGCCGCATCGGCAGGTGGGGGAATGGATAAGGCTATTGTAAAAGAAATAAAAGAGCTAGTCCCTGATGTAAAAATTTTACCAATGTATGGGCAGACTGAGGCTACAGCAAGGCTTGCCTACCTGCCATCAGAAGATGTAGATGAGTTTGTAGATACTATAGGAAAAGCAATTCCTGGAGTCATACTGGATGTCTTTGATTCCGAGAGCAGGTCCGCAGGTTCCGATGCAATGGGTGAACTGGTCGCCACGGGAGATAATATTATGCTGGGTTACCTAGATGATGAAATCGCCAGTGAAAATAAAATAGTAAATGGATGGCTGCACACAGGTGATCTCGCACAGAAATTGCCCAATGGATATATCAGACTACTTGGACGCAAGGATGACATAATCAAAATCGGCGATCATCGTGTTAACCCAAGAGACGTTGAGAGAAGTATAGAGGAAAATAACGAGGTTTCCAAGGTTTTTGTTGTACCTGTGTACCATGAACTTATGGGAACTGCAATCAGCCTCATGGTTATACCTGCAGCAGGGACAAAAGTTGAAGAGCTATTTGTTTTCTGCCGAAAAAGTCTTCCAGGTTACCTATGTCCAAGAGAAATATTATGCATTGATCATCTTCCCTTGAGCGAGAATGGGAAAATATCTAATCGATCCATCATAGAGGAGTACCAACATGTCAAAGCTAGTATGTAAAAAGTGCGTTCTGGACTCTGATATTCCAGGTATACAAATCAATGAAGACACTGGTCTCTGTCATTTCTGCGAGACATATGCTCCCCTCACTTCACAGGAAAAAAATGAGTATCTGTCCAGAATTGGAGAACTTTTTAAACAATACAGAGGAAAGGGTAACTACGATGTAATTTATGCACTTTCAGGTGGGAAAGACTCATCTTACACGCTTTACAAGCTCAAAAAGGACTATCCTTTTCTTAAGATAAGGGCTGTACAGTTTGATAATGGGTTCACTTCCGAAAATGCGATAAAGAATGCCCAAAAAATGTGCAAGATAACAGGGTGTGATTATTTCCAGTTGACCATGGAAAAGGAAGTTTTATACAATACATTCCGAAAAGCTGCAGAGTCATACGATGCGTTCCCGAAATTCGCCAAATATCGAGCCAGTGATATATGCAATGTTTGCATCACTATCATCAAACAGAAGCTGATAGAGCAGGCTATTCTTCAAAAAGCACCTTTTATTATATTTGCCTTTACAGCAGGACAGTCTCCTAATCCTATAATCAACCTATCTGTCAATTTTATCCAGTGGTCCAGAAACTTATTTGAGAAACAGCTTCAAAAAATAGGCGTTGACGATAAAGATGAAATGTTTCTCTTGAAAAAAGAAGTTCTTGAAAACATAGGTGAGAATGTTCCGAGTATTCTGCACCCTCTATGCCTATGGGATTACAGTGAAGATAAAGTGCTTGAGACCCTGCTGGAAATCGGGTGGGAACCTCCAGGAATCAGTGACAGCAATTCAACCAATTGTACATTGAACTCCTTTGCCTGTTACAACCATCTGGAGAAGTATGGGTTTCACCCCTATGCCTTTGACGTAGCAGGGCTTGTCCGAAGCGGAGAAATGTCAAGGGAAGAAGGTCTTGAGAAAATTAACCAGGAATTGTCACAGCCATTGATAGAAGAAGCTGCAAGAAAGCTTAAATTGAAAATAAAGAGCTCACAAAAGGTAATCGTTAAGATTTGATTCTGAGATAAAGATTTTAATTACAACAGTTAATTTAAACAGCTGATTTTAAAAATATGATTAATTTAGGGGGTAATATTATGCAGATTACAGAAGAAATGAGCATGAATATACTAGAAGAACTCAATGGAAACATTGGAAGTATAGCCTTAAAGCTCAGGGATTTTATTAGAGATCAGGTAACGAGTTTTAAGAAAAAAGGAGTAGTTATAGGGGTTTCAGGAGGAATTGACTCAGCCGTGGTACTTACCCTGTGTGTACAGGAACTCGGAAAAGAAAACGTACATGGACTTCTCCTTCCTGAAGAGGAATCTGCTCCTTCCAGCAAGATTCTGGGGGCAGTGATATGTGAAAGCCTTGGTGTGTCGTATGAAGAAGTACCTATCTCTCCGATCCTGAGATCGCTTAATATCTATGATAAGAAAGAACGGATTATAAAGAGAGCCTGCCCTGAGTATGATGCCAGAATACATAAAACATCGCTGGTGCTGCCTGATTTCCTTAACCAGGGGCTTTTAAATGTTCCTTATATCCGCCTGATAAAAAATGGTGAAACTGTTGGAAAGTACAGGCTAAAAGCGACTGATTATCTTGAATTAATAGGATTGCAGGGTGTCAAACAGAGGTCCAGAATGCTCGTTCAATATATGTATGCTGAAACGATGAATTACGCAGTTTGCGGTACAACCAACAAGACTGAACTGGTCCTTGGCCAATTTGTAAAATACGGAGACGGAGGTGTAGATTTAGAACCTCTAGCAGACTGTTATAAGACCCAGGTCTATGCTCTGGGGAAATATTTGGATGTTAATGAAGAAATTATGAGACGTCCTCCAAGTGCTGATACCTGGAGCCATTACACAACTGACGAGGAATTCTACTGGCGCATGCCAATTCAGATCATGGACCAGCTGCTGTATGCCCAGGAGCACCGGTTGCCCCTGCAGGTAATTGAAAAGAGCACGGGGCTGTCTAGTGAGACAATAGAAAAAACTCAGAGGCATATCAATAGAATAAGAGATACCACGGAATATGTGCGAGCCACGCCGTCGGTTTGCTATATCAACAGGTAAATTGCGAAAACGCCTGTAGAAAAAGCTATGCTGGATAAAATTGGCTAAAAATCGGGATTTCAGGGCTTTGCCTCCAGTAAACATCTGCCTGTAAACTGCTAGAAGCTTTTCTGGCAGGGTGCTTTCACATAATACTATTGTGAGAAAATAAACTTAATTACTAACCCAAAAGTGTGAATATGAATACCAAGGTCTCAATTGTTGAATGCCAGGACTACTCGCATGCTAAAGAAGCGGTAAAAGAAGCATTGAACCTGATAGGTGGGCTTGAGAAAATTATAGTTCCTGGCAGCCGCGTGCTCCTCAAACCAAATGTGCTTTCGATTCGACCGCCAGAGGATGCTGTTACCACCCATCCGGCAGTAGTGTCCGCTATGTGCGAACTAGTCTCAGAAGCAGGAGGTATTCCAGTTATAGGAGATGGGTCCGGCATTGTAAAACCCGGATCTACTACAACTTCACAGGCGTTTAAAGCATCAGGCATTGAAGGTGTTGCTTCCGATCATGAGGTTGGGCTTATCAATTTTGAAACCTCAGGTTTCGTTGAGGTTGAAGTTCCGGGCGCAAGGCAGTTTTCTCATCTGCACATCTCAAAAGCTGTATTCGAGGCCGATGTAATAATCTCGCTTCCAAAGCTCAAGACCCATGAACTCACACTGTATACAGGGGCAGTCAAAAATTTCTTCGGCACCGTACCTCAGAAAACCCGAAAGCAAGCTCATTTCCTGGAAGATCGTCGCCGTTTTGGAGAGGCAGTTGTCGATATCTATTCTGTCGTCAAACCCCAGCTTGCAGTTATGGACGGAGTAGTCGGAATGGAAGGAAATGGCCCATCCAGTGGTACACCTGTCTTTGCAGGTGTGATTATGGCAAGCTATGACTGCGTAGCCCTGGATATTGTAGCCTCTGAGCTTATAGGAATCGATCCTTTAAAGGTTCCTACAAATAGAGCTGCACTCGAAAGAGGATTCGGGACAGAGCATCCCGAGATTAGAGGAACACCTCTGGAAAAGGTAAAGGTCAGGTTCAAAAGCCCGGAAGGTGGAATTACCGCTTATATACCAGCTTTCCTTATGAGAATACTTAGAAAGCAGTTAGCTGTAAGGCCCATTATTAACACTTCGAATTGCGCATTTTGCAAAGCCTGCGTTTCGAACTGTTCGGCGCATGCCATTGAGGAAATAGACAGAGCACTCAAAATTAACGAGGAAAAATGCATTCACTGTTATTGCTGCCGCGAACTCTGCCCTAACGATGCGGTAGAAATAAAAAAATCATTGCTTATGAAGTTTATAACTAGAAGTAAAAGTTAACAGGAGAATTGCAGTTAACCTAAGAGTCGCCTGGAAGGCTGTTTATTGAGCATGCTGGAAATTAGTGTATTCGGCAGATTATTAATATCGAAATTGATTAGATGCTAACTATAACAATTTATTTATCTGTCAAATCGTAATGAAAAAAATAAGCAAAGAACAATTTGATAGAGAAGTATAAAACGATTTGATAAAGAAACAGTATAAAACAATTAGATGGGAAAAGGGGGTATCAGCATGACTACTGTAGTGTCTAAAAGAGATCAAGTAACTTTTGGCGAAATTGCGAACCATTACCACAGTAATAAACTCCTGTTTGGTGTGAAATATTTTAAAAACTGGATTCTGGAACAGCTTGCTTCAATCATTCCCGTCCCTTCCTGGAGGGCAAAATTACACAGAATGCGGGGTGTAAATCTGGGGCAGAATGTATATGTTGGCTATAACGTGCTTTTTGATAGGATTCACCCTGAATTAATTACAGTAGGGGATTATGCTGAAATCGGTGATCGGTGCATACTATCTGCTCATACGAGAGGGAGTTTGACTACAAGACAGGCATATCCGAGAACTATGGCTCCCATAAAAATCGGACGCGGAGTTTGTGTAAACCCGGGATCTATAATCACGCAGGGTGTCGAAATAGGGGAAAACTCAATAATAGGCATTGGATCCGTAGTTACCCGTGATATCTCTCCAAATAGTCTTGCTCTGGGCTATCCTGCCAAGGTTGTTAAAAAACTTGAAGATGTAGGTGAACTTAAAACTTGATTTTAACATCTTCACTGTTTTATTTTTCGGGTTTGTATCTTAGCTCAAAACCGTATTTATTCAGGACAAAGAGTACCATCATTATTACGGAGCAAATGAAAAAGACCGATACAAAAGATATCATCAGATAATGAAAGAGCCCGGTTCCTCGAAAACTTACGTCCATCATTGAAAATACACTAATTTTTTTCTCGTATAACGGATAAAGGTACTCACAGCCGCCTTCGCTGATATCATCCAGCAAAAGGTGCGAGGCAAACGCAGCCTCTGCAAAAAGGCCAAGATATATTGCTCTGCCAGGCTCCCTGTATTTAGCATATCCTGCAACGATTCCAAACAGGACTGCGGGAAGACTGAATAAAAGTGAATGTGTTGGGATCGGGCCGGCCCAGCAATGTTCTATAGTGCCGTTTACGAGGAGGTTGTAAATGATCATAATATCCGGGAATAAGGAACAGACACTTCCTACGAATAGCAAGAATAGTAAATGCATTGAACCCTTAAGAGATAGTTCCCCTCGAAAAAGCGATCTAGCAGCAGCATAGACTGCTACCGCACTGATACAGAGTACGAAGAATAACACATGTACGACTGGATAGGGCATAAGAAAACACTTATAATTCGAAGACTTTTTAATTAAAAGTAAAGTGTTTCTAAACTATTTAAAATTTCTTATAGTTCTCTATGCGGGGAAACCCCTCACATAAAGAAATATTTACGACTGAATTTGACAAATTTCACAAACATATCAAGAACTCAGGGAAGAATTTTTCTTTTCCTATCTATTTTTCGGGTTTGTACTTGAATTCAAAGCCAAATTGATTCAAAGCAAAGAGTGCCATCATTAATACAAGGCATATGAAAAACACTGACAAAAAGGATGCTAACAGATAATCAAATACTCCAGCTCCCCTAATAGATATGTCCAACATTGACGATACTCTTATCGGTCCATTGTATACTGGATATAAGTAAAAAAAGCCAACATCAAAAACTTCGTCTAGCAACAGATGCGATAAGAAGGCAGCCTCGGCAAAAAGTCCAAGATAGGCTGCCTTTTTAAAATTCTTATATACAGCATACCCTGTAACTGTTCCAAATAGGATTGCAGAAGCACTGAACAGAAGTGAATGTGTTGGGACAGAACCAACCCAACAATGTTCCATAGTGCCATTTGCCAAGAGACTGTATACGATTATGATGTCAGGGAACAACGAACAAAAACCGCCTACAAATAGTAGTAGTACTATCTGCATGGTGTTTCTGTGTGAAATCTCTCTGCGAAAAAACGATCCAAAAATAGCATAGACTGCCACTGCGCCGATACACAACATAAAAAATAATACATGTACAACTGGATAGGGCATAAGGAAGCACTTCTAACTAGTCTCTAAACATAAAAAATTTATGAATCTTAAAAATAAACTTGTTTCCAAACTATTTAATATTTTTCTCAAGGACAGCATAGCGAAAAATATTAAATAAGGAAATATGATGAAACTTCGAAAGCTTCTGACTAGTTCCGGAAGAAATCTTTCTTACACTTTATTTGCCCTAGAACCTGCCTTAAAGAGGAATTAGCTCAACAAGCATTCCGTCTTCGAATGGGTATCTTTCAATAATATTAAGCCTTGATCCGGAAGACTCCAATTCTTCTTTAATGTTTTCTTTTAACTCTTCAAGTACCCACCAGGCGATCTCGATTTTCCCGTCTTTTATTTCAAACAGTTCGGCTGGGATTTCTATATTCTGCAGAGTTTTTTCTGCAAGTTCCTGATCTCCCCCTTCAATTACCCCATATACCAGAGTGCCGTCTTCTGTAATTTCATCAAACTCTCTTGCTGTGTTCTTTGCGATCCGCTGAAGTCTTTTGCGAAGTTGAACCGCATCCTTATAGGTTGAGGAACAAAAATGGGCTTTTCTACATACTGTGAAGGCTATTCCAGCAGATTTGCAGGATCCTGCAGCTGCGTTGGATGTGTCGGATTCGAGGCAAAAACCATTTTTCAGGAGAGCTTTTGAATTATTGTCAGAGAATTCCAGCTCATTCAGGTTAAGGAAAACTCCCATTTCTTCTGCAAAAGCTGCAATTTTCTCCGCTCCTTCAAGAGCAGGAATTTCGATCCCGGCTTCGATCCCGAGCTTCTTTGCGTTTTGCAGGGCATCTGCATATTGACTGTTTTTAAGATCTTTCCAGCAATCCTGCGGCGGATGTAAACGGATTTCATCAAGGCCAGCATCTGCGAGCTTTTCAAGGGTCTGCCTGTCAGGAGCCAGGGAAGTATACAGATGGATGTGGTGTTCTTTTCCAAAAGAAGCCTTGAGCGTCCTGATATAGTGTAAGACTCTTTCGGTTTTCAGCAAGGGCTCTCCGCCTGTAATTCCTGTCCCGAGGGCATTCATAAGCTCAGCTTCTTTCAGTAGATCCTCATCGCTTTTTATAGACCTTTCATTCGCAAAAACAAGGTCTTTTCCTCGCCTTTCGTCGGAAAGCGGGCAATAAAAACAACTTTTTGGGCAGAGACCTGTTACGAAGAGTACCATTTTGGCGCCTTCCTGGCAGAGTCTGCATCCTTCAGAAAGATAATTGTAAAAAGAGCCGGTTTCGTCTTCAGTGAATTTTTCCATATCTAAACCTGCATATTCTTTTTTTATATATAAGGCTTTTTTTGGTCTATATACTTTCAACTGATTTTCTGCAGATGTCTTTTCAATTTTCACAATTTTTTCTGCTATCGTTTTTTCTGAAAAACACCCAGGTTACTCAAACATGTATTTTTGAAATTTTTCCAAAATTTTCGGCCTTTTGCCTTTATTGAGAACCTCCAGCAGCCATTTCCCTAAGCTTCAGTTGAGATAATAACTGCAAATTAACTGCAAATTTTCGAATAAATCTCCAAAGACGATAAAAGGAAAAATGCTATTTTTTCGAAGACATCTGCAGAAAGTCAGTTGAAAGTATGGAGACGCCTTTATAATTAGGAAACTTTTCTCAGAAACTGATATATCATAAGGTGCTAAAAGTTCACTGATGTCAGAACAAAATGGATACGTTGTGGTTTTCGGCTGCAAAAGGTGCGGAAAATGCAAAGGTGTCTGTCCTGTGGATGCAATTTACGAGGAAAACGAGCTTGCAAAAATCGACCAAAAAAAGTGCATCCTCTGTATGAAATGCATAGATGAGTGCACGAATAAGTCCATCATCTATATGGAATAAGGTGTTAAAATGGAGAAAATTCCGGTTGATATGAAAGAGATTCCTGTTAGTATGGAAGAAACTAAGGCTGATGCAGAAAAAATCCAGCTTTATGGAAAAATAATAGATATTACAATCCCTATTTCCCCTTTTATACGGACTTTTCCAGGAGATCCGATACCTGTAATTGAGAGGGTCTGTACTCTTGAAAAAGAAGGTTGTGCTGTATCAAGGTTAAGTTTTGGAAGCCATACCGGCACTCATGTCGATGCTCCTTCTCATATCCTGAAAAATGGCTTGACCGTTGACAAACTGGAACTCAAAAATCTTATTGGTACGGCCATTATTCTCGATTTTTCTTCACAATCAAGTATACTGACTGCTGACATTTTCGAAAAGACTTTCAGGAATATAGAAGCTCCTGAAAATACCCCCATCCTCCTTTTGAAGACCAAAGTTTTTTCCCGAAAACAGGAACGTGCAGGTGAAGTTAATACCTCAAGTGTAGAGTCAGGTTCTCAGGATATGGAATCCAGGAAGGAAGAATTAGACTCTGCATACCTTGATGAAAGCGGAGCATTATGGATTGTTGAAAAAGGGTTCAAAACTGTAGGAATTGATGGTTTTTCCGTAGATAACCTTTATTCCGAAACTCTACCTGCTCATCATATCCTTCTTTCAGGTGATGTAAATATAGTAGAATGCCTTGAACTTAGTTCCATAAAAGCCGGAATCTATTT
>JAMXLQ010000053.1 GCA_024280975.1 Methanosarcina sp. | reverse complement strand
TCAGTCCTGTATATTGTGTTATTATATACCTTAATATTATTCATATTGTAGCTAGTTCCTTCCTTCTGAATTTCAATTCCTGGACCTCCAGAATTCTCTGCTGTAATATTATTGTCGTAAAAACTCACGTTGTCTGTGTTGTAAACTCTTAGTCCACTGTTTGTACTGCAGGTTATCTTGTTATTGTAGGCTTCCAGATATGAAGATTTGATAGTGGACAAAGTATCATGTCCCAGTAGGTATGCCTTATTTTCATGGAATTTTATGTTAGAACAGTTGTGAGTTCTCAGACCATCTCCAAGGTTATTAGTCAGGTACATATCATATACATTGATATTTTTACAATTGCTCAAGTTAATAAGGTCATAATAGTTGTTTCCGCTAATAACTCCGCTAGTATAATTAGTATTGTTTCCGCGGTTTCCATCAATTGTAAAGCCCTTGATGGTAATATTATGGTTTCCAGAACTATTGAGCTGTTGAATCAGGGGTATATATTTGTCCCAGTCTGCATTATCGGCTAATTTGATAACAGCAGAAGGATCTCCTTCAAGAGTGATATTATTACCAACTAGAAGTGTACCGTTAATAACATATGTAAATGGTCCTTTAAGATGTACAGTTGTATATTCAGGATTATTTGCCACAAACTGTAGAGCCTGATTTATCTGCACGTGATCATTTATTCCAATACAATTGAAATCACCGCCACCGTTTCCCGACACGTATACTATTGGTGCTGGTGTCGTACACAAAACAGCAGGGATATTCGTTAGTATAGTAAGACATACAATAAAAGAAAGCAAAAGCTTTCGACTTTTCATTTATCTGCCTCCGTTATATTATTAAGCACTTATAAAATATTTGGGGGTTGTTAATCCATTTAGTTTATATTCTCCATTGTATCATTAGTGGATATTTTGCTAAGTATTCCAAATTGTACTGCGGATTTGAGTCAGTATATACGGTATTTTACAGTTTTACTGAGAGTTCATACCAAACTCAAAATTTGTTTTTGAGCCTTCTGTTTGAATAATCAATCAAGCTCACGATTCTGAAAATAATCCTGAGAACTCTTGATGATTAAGAACAAAAACGGCTTTTAGAAAGGTTCGATCAGATAGCTTTTCTCGAACTCTAATACAGTACAAAAGAACAAATGTTTTCAAACAATATAAAAATTTTCATTCAGTAAGAAAACAAAAACTGCTGGCTTTGTGGAAATCTGTATAAGTAAACTTCCTAAGCGGTTACAATTCACTTAGAAATTTAAATTAAAGTTAAGTTTTCAATTTTCTTTTTTTAATTTGATATTTTTATATAATATCATACGAATCCTTTTTCATTCCTTTACGCAAAAAATCAGGTCTAAAAGGCTCATTCTCTCACTAAGCTGAGCTCATGCACAGGCATGGGGAAAAACCTGTAGATCTATGAAAGATAAAGGGCAATTCAAAGGATGAAGTAGGAATCCTGATATTTTAGATTCAGCGAAGTTGACCAGTATAAACAATTGATGTATATACCGAACTTAGTTGGGGGTTAGTACATGAACAAACAGGAATGCAATTTGTCGTTAGATGAACTTTTGAAGTTTGATGGGGTAATGGCAGCCGGGATTTTCAGTCCAGAAGGAAAGCTTGTGGAATATAAATCCAGGGATACGATGCCAAAAGAGATGGCTGAGATGACTGCCAAGTTCTGTGGAGCCGTGAATATGATGTTCGATGCTCTGGCCAGTGCGTATACGCAGCTTTACAAAATGAACTGGGTACCTCAGAATAATTGGATGTACAGTGGCGGCGACTGGACTGTAATAATATCGGGAACGAGAGGAGTTTTTGTTGAGAAGTCAAAGGCGGATTTGAAGAAACTCTTTATGGCCCTGGGAATGTGCTAATAATTGAATGAACCAATGTCTAAATAAACAGGGCTGGCCAGCCAGAGTCAGGTAATTATTTTTATTATTTTCAGGAAGGCGTGCTCCTTATTAAAAGCATTTTGTTTTTGCAATTTTTCTTTTTATATAATTTTTTAATGAGCGGATTATGGTTTGCCTATAGCCTGGTCTCAGGTTTCAAAGTTTGGACGTGGTTTTTCTGCAGTACTGCCAAAAAACAAATTTTTATCGTTGTTTTATTATACTATTACTAATATAGTTATAATTGGTCCATAGGGTCAGTCCCGGTGTATAAAGAAGATGTACAAAGAAGAATATGACTTAAATAAGTAGTAGCTTAACTAAGGTAACTTAACTGAGTAATGACTTAAATAGGTAATAACTTAACTGAGTACAGAACTAAACTACATTAAATTTGGACCAGACCTTATGGATCACTTTAAAAATCTAAAAGGCTCTCTCAATATATCGATTTTTGATAAATGATACCTTTTTGATAATTTTTCTGATAGCTCTTTTCTGATTTTATATTTCGAACTGTTGGTTCTTACTCATCCTTTTTGTTTACGTCCTGCTCCAGTTTCATCTTTTTGCGTATAAGGCACTGAGAACTTTAGCTCAACCGAAGATCTGTAAAGTGTGTTGTATGTGCAGAAAGGAATTATCCTGCCGTCAGGTGTAGAATAATGAACTCCGCACTTTTTGATCCTTTCGAGATCCATATTATATAGATCCTGAAAATGCATTATTCCAATAAACAGGGCATTTCTATGGAAGCGTGCTGTGTGTTCTTTGTCACCGGTTTTAAGGACATCAAGAATCATGCGAGCTACGTTTATTGATTTTGGTCCCCTATTCTCGTCAATGTACCTTGGTATTTCCCTTATGACTTTTGCAAGGGTTCGGACCCGGCTTCCTATCCCATTTATCTCGGGGGTTACTTCTTCTATAAACTCAAGAAAACCATCAACGTCAATAAAGTTTGTAATCGGGATAAAATGCCCTTCTTCAAAGAACAAGTAGGTTGCAGCCCCACAGTGTTGGTGGACTGTAAACTCCATAATTGGGATTTTCCTCATGGCTGATAAAAAACGGCTTATGGGAACGACAGAAGATACAGGATACCAGGCATCGTAGTAAATTTCTCCGTTTGTTTGTTTTTCTACAAGCTTTAGCACATCAGGTATAGTAATTCTTTTTTCTTCTCGCTGAGACTGGTCGACCCTTCCCGTAAATGCAATGGGCTGGAAGTTAACTCCTTTTATGATGTCAAGATTTTCGGCCGCAAAATGAAGGATGCCTCCAACCTCTGAATCGTTTACACCTTTTTCAAGAGTCGGCACAAGCACAAGGCTATCTGGTCCAAAATTCCTGCAGTTCTCAATAGCCTTTTTCTTTAGCGGCAGGGCGTTAAAACCCCTAGTTTCGATATAGGGATCTGGAGTGATCCCGTCAAAAGACAGGTAAATAGTCTGCAGCCCGGCATCTTTCAGCCTTTTACAGTATTCGGGACTTTTTGCAAGGCGAACTCCGTTACTTGCAATCTGAATCTGCAAAAAACCCAATTCTTTTGCCAGTTCAATAATTTCAGGAAGATCATCCCTTACTGTCGGCTCTCCACCTGAAAACTGAATGGCGTAGCAGGGAACAGGTTTTTCGTTTCTGAGCGTTTCCATCATCTTCCGGATTTCTTCGAAACTAGGCTCATAAATAAAGCCTTTTGTTCTTGCGTTTGCAAAACAGACAGGACATTGAAGGTTGCATCTGTTGGTGACATCTATATTTGCAAGCAAAGTTCCGGTCTCATGAGCAGGACAGATTCCGCAGTCAAAAGGGCAATTTGCGGAATTTGAGGTCTGGAGAGGCGAAATCCCTGCTCCAGCGTATGAGTAATTTTCAAACTTTCTGTAAAGTTCAGCATCTGACCAATATACATCCCTGAAGTCCCCATGCTCAGGACAGCCTTTTTTAATTATCAGTTTTCCATTTTCCTCAAAAATTGAGGCCATAATTATCTTTTTGCATTCAGGGCAAATAGATTTCGTTGATCTCATGGTCTTATCCTAACTTTAATCAATAAGTTCGATAGTGGGGCACAGAGTCTCGGTTGCGAGATAGGTTTTTGAAAGTCTTTTTCAAAAGGTCTTCCATAACTTTAGCTGCAAAGTTTTTGATTCTGTAAAATCTCTATCATTAAAACTCTACAGGCTCTCGCTGCTTTCGCAAAATTGTTTCTTCCATATCCCCTATACATTAAATAAAGCTTTAATGTTATTTAAATTAACTGAATAAGAACTAAAATTCTCCTAAAATGTCAAAAATCTTTTTTTTGCCCTTTAAATGAAATGATTAAAAGGAGTAAATTTCGGATTTCTACCTTCTTGATTTTGTTATCTGGATACACAGGCTGCTGAGAATAAAATTCTCACCAACTCAAAACTATTCTTGTGACTCCTGGAACAAAATCTTAAAATTACAGGATAATCTATTTGTTATTCTATATACAGTCCGGTATGTAGAATAACAAATCACATTTAATGATTTCAGATTTCCAATGATTTCACTTTATTTCGGGGTGAAGCCGAAAAATGAACCCTTTTGAACTCCAGAAAACTAAACCTGCAGATTATATCGAATGCAAGGAATTTCCCTGTTCCGGTATCAATAAAAGTGGGTTTGTTGTACCTGCTTTAGACATAGATCACAAAAAAATTAAAGTAGTTATGATTTCTGAAGCCCCTCCTGAAGATCTGAAAGAATATTTTTATGCACCTGGATAGCCATTTTACCTGAAAACGACAATGCAGGCATTCCATGATGCAGGTATGTCGGTAAATAGTATACGGGAGATTCTTGACCTCGGTTTCTACCTCACGACCGCAATTAAATGCCCAAAAACTCAACATAGAATCTCGGCTGCAACAATTAAAAATTGTTCCTTAATTCTCGAAAAAGAACTTGTCCTGTTTCCTGATATTGAAGTTTACATGTTAATGGGAGACGTTGCGATAAAAGCCTTCAATTATATCAGCAAGAGGCAGACCGGCAAAAATACCATTCTTGCTGGCTCGACGTACAAAATCCGAAAAAATCAATTTTACTATCAGGGTAAGCAGGTTTTTCCTTCATATCTGCAGACCGGGCAGAATTACCTTATTGAGAAATCAAAAAGGGAAATGATTGCCGAAAATCTGGCTGAAGCAATGAAAATAATAAGATAAAAATAGGATCAAAAATATTATGAGTAATAGCCTAAGCGGTAATAGCCTAAGCGGTAATTTACTTGTGATTCTGGCTTTTGCATCTGGTTTGTTATCTC
>JAMXLQ010000052.1 GCA_024280975.1 Methanosarcina sp. | reverse complement strand
TTTTTTCGAACGGCAAAATACCAGCTGAAATTGTAGAGGCAATTGATCAGGCTTATGCCGATTTGATACGGACTGCGGGTACTATTGAGCGGCGCTCAAAATGGCGTGAGTGACTCGGTGCTCGTGGAGAAGATCACGCGCAATCTGACTGCGCAAAACATCGTCACCCCACGTATCTCTGTGCAACATGTCGACGTCATTTCCAAGGACGCAACTGGCAAAGCGCCGTTGATCAAGGCTTATCGAGCCCCAAGTAAGTAAAGTGTACTACACCTATGTTTGAGGAAATTGTAGAGAGATTCAAATGTTACAATTTTCAACAATTCATCCAGCGATTTTAAGATGAAAACTTTTTTGTAGCAAATAATCAAGAACGAATGACTGAGTATATCTCTACTAAAAGTCCGAAAGCAAATCCAAAAACGCCCAATAAAGCAATGTTCCCTTCTCCCCTAAGTATTAGATATACAGAAGAGATAATAACTACAGCTAAAAAAATATTTTTTGACATATCATCCAGTAAGCGATATTTCTTAACAGTATTACCTTTATCCTGCAGTTTTTCTATTCTATATCTACGTATAGTTTTGATAAGATCATCAATGCCAAGAGGAATATTTTTAAGTACATTTATATATTCGTCAGCTTCAAACCGGATATCTTCTACTACTTTTTCAGGAATAGCGTTCCTTCATTAATTCAGCGATTAATGTTTTTGCTTCGCTCATAATATTATAATTAGAATCAAGTTTAAGGCATACAGCTTCAATAAGCAAAATAGCATGCTCAAGTGTGGAAAACTCTGCAGGCAGAGGGATATCATATTTTAAAGCAAGTACTGCGTATCTGTCACTCGCTTGAGAGGATCCAATGCTCTCCTTTACTATAATGAGTTTCTTGACCTGCAGTCCAGAAATTTTGAATACATGAATGTTATGGCAGGAAATGTTTCAAGATTTGTAGACTTTATCATGGCTTTTTCTCCCAAACTTGTACCTTACTACAGTGTAACCTTAGAGAACAAGAAATATTCAATTCTAAAAGCTTTGTATAAAATAGTGACTTAATATAAAAACTGGAATCCTTTTTATGATCATTGATTTCAGTACCGAAGGTATCAGGAATGATTAAAAATAATTCATCTGATAAGCAAACTTGTTCTTTCTCTGTATTGTCATAAAATCACAACCTGGGAAATATTTCATCCTCTCTTATTCCGCACTTGCTTTCAATTTGAAAAAACAAACTCATGTAGCTCGTAGAGTTCAGATTATAGGAAAAATTATAATAGGTAAAAATTATAAATAGTATAGTAATTGTGATTGTGGAAGTGGTTAAATGGTCGGTTTCGGTATGATGGGTAACTACGGTTATGGAATGATGGGATCTGGCGGTATGTTTTTTGGACTCCTGTTTTGGATTATCATAATTGTGTTAGCTTATTTCTTAATTAAATCTCTTATTGAGCAGAACAAGACTCGTAGTGGTGAAGGGAAATCTGCATTGGATATCGCAAAAGAAAGATACGCTAAAGGCGAAATCACAAAAGAAGAATTTGAAGAAATAAAAGGACGCCTAATATAAAACGAGGATTTTATATCTATAACTAGAACTGGTACTAATTAATAAAGGCATTTAGCTTTGTTTCTTGTTCTAGATCGCTCTACTGCTAACTTCAACTTTTCCCTCTGAATGGGCTCAAATTCGGGATCTCTGCCATTGTCTGGAATAAAAATATGAGGTACATTATCGTTTAACAACTCTTTAGGGATACCCCTCTGCAAAGTAGATAATGACTCTGTCATTCTCCAAAGGCTCAGAGTTCGACTTTTTTTCGAGCGTAGTCAACTTATTTTCAATGATCCTTTTCATAAGATCCTCAAATCTATATTATATTTTTCAATTCCAAAATTCGCCTTTGCCTCGTAAGTTTTCCGGCTTTGATATCTTCTTCTGCCTCTTTTAATAGGGTCTCAGGGTTTTTTCCTGTATAATTTGTGAATTCTTGCATGTCTTGCAGATATAACTTTTCAGTGTCCGGTTTAGCGTTTATAGTTTGCAACCATTCTATAACAATTGGGTCTCGCTTTAAATCAGTCATTTTCATAGGTATACGGTCTCCTTCAGTGATATATTACCCTTTTGTTATATGTACTGAATAATATATCCCGCTGAAACACTTATACCAAACAGTAGAAGTAATATAATCAATATATCCTTCTTGTCCTTTTCCTCTTTAAACAAAACTAATAATCCTAAACCGCCACTAGCGCAAAGTCCAGCTATCACTGAGCCATAAGTGATAACACCTTTGAGATACAACATTGTTATCGCGACAGAAGCAGCACAATTTGGAATAAGTCCAAATAATGCCACTAAAAATGGTTGGAAAACACTATGCATTAAGAACATTTTTTCCAAAGTTTCTTCCCCCATTTGAGCAATAATATAACTTATTGCAAACGAAACAATAAAAATAAAAATAAAAACCTTGACTGTATGGATTATAGGGTGAAGGATGATCTCTTTAGGATTAAATTCTATTGATAAAGGGCTTGTGCTGTGACCGCAGCAAGCTTTTTCTTTTAGGATTGTGTCATGATCATGAAATTCATTATCATAACCTTCTGCATATGCCTTAATATGGGCTAAAGTCTCTTTGTTCGATTTTCTAAAAGCGAAATCAACAGCATATCCGCCGATGATAGCGATAATAATTTTTGTTATTATCAAAGGCACAATAATTTTAGCTTTTTCTGGTTGAGATAGAATTACCGGAATTGCCTCGTCTGAAGTAGACAAATAAACAGCAAGCAAAGTGCCAATAGTGATTAACCTTTGCGTGTATAGAGCCGAAGCGACAACGGATATGCCACACTGAGGGAAACTACCTGTCACTGCTCCTATAGCAGGTCCAAACACTCCGGCCTTTTGTACCGCTTCCCTGATATTGTTTGCATATTTATATTCAACTAACTCAATTCCAACAAAAATAATAAAAAGCAATGGAATCATTTTCGCGCTGTCTGTTAAAGCTTCTAAAAAAATATCAAACAAATGAGCTACTTTCATCTAATAGCCTCTGCTTCTACTTAGTTTTCCATTGTTTTCGGGTTTCTTTGGTTATCACTACATCAAATATAGGGAGTGAAGCTTCGTAACCTTTCTCATTCTATCGATTTTGCCAATAACAACCTACTTTCTTAGTGACTCCTAGTCTGGAAGTTACTTCCTCAATATCTTCAATACAATATCTAAGCCGAATAAAGTATAACTTTTGTTGAATTTTTTCATATTTTATTCTATCTTTATAAGACAATTAAGTTGATTAAGAGAAGTTCTTTTTAATGTGATATTCCTTGTATTCTTAGATATAAATAGACTTTTATAAATGTATATAATTTGTGTGAAAAATAGTCTCTGTAACAATAAAGTTTATCCACGATAAAAAAGATTAGCGATTGGGGGAATTTTATGGAAACAATGGATGCGATTTTAACCAGAAGAAGTATCCGTAAATACTTACCAGACCCAGTAAACCGAGATGTGATTGAGAATGTTTTAAAAGCTGGAATGAATGCACCGTCCGCAGGAGATGAACAGCCCTGGCATTTTGTTATAATAGATCGATATGATTTGCTCGAAAAAATCTCAGAGGTACATCCATATGCAAAGATGCTGAAGAGTACTCCTGCTGCTGTGCTTGTCTGTGGGGATCAGAACGTTCCGAAATTTAAAGATTTCTGGATTCAGGACTGCTCAGCTGCGAGCGAAAATATGTTGCTTGCTGCCCACGATCTAGGGCTTGGGGCTGTCTGGATAGGGGTTTATCCCGCTGAAAAGATGGTTCAAGAACTCAGGGATCTATTAAATATTCCAGAGCATATAGCTCCGTTTTCGATTATTGCAATGGGTTATCCTGCAGAGGAAAAATCAGGTAGGCTGAGATACGATACTTCAAGAATTCATATTAATTTCTGGTAACATTTTTGAATGTGAATCTATAATAATGTCTGATGAAATCAGGCCGCCTTTCAGCTAAATAACACGAGGCGTACATGTTGCTGAGAGGTCTGATTTATACTCTTTTAATTTTCGCTGAAGCTTTTCCTTACTTTTTATCCTTATGGATTGAACCTCATATAAACTACCAGATAATTTTTAGAAATATTCTTAAATTAAAGGGGACAATTAAGTGTAAAACTAAGCAGCAGTATAAAGAGGGCTAGTTTATGAAAAGGAAATTCTTATCAGGTCTTATTTTACTTATAACGCTTTTTGCTGCACTGTCTTATTCAGCAGGGGCTGCCGATGGAAATCTTCTTAAATATACAAGCTCAGGAAATGTTTTTGGAGCTGGAGAGGATCTTCAAATTAACCAGGACATTCAGGGAGATCTGGTGCTTGCAGGATCCAGGCTTGATATAAATGGAAACACTGGAGACGATATCATAGCTGCAGGCGGGGATCTAATTGTCAATGGAAACGTTTCAGGAAACATTATTGCAGCCGGAGGCTCTGTCAAGATAAACGGAAACGTAGGTGGAGACGTGGCAGCAGCAGGTGGCCAGATTACTCTTTCCCAGGGCAGTGTAGTCAAAGGAGATATTCTGCTGGGTGGAGGAAAAGTAACACTTGACGGAACGGTTAATGGAAACGGGGACGTCTCAACAAATACCCTCCAAACTGGAAATAACTTCAGGCTTAAAAGAAATCTTACGCTGCAAGCCGATAATTACCCATCCGATCTGAAGAATAAGGTAGGGGGAAATTTGAACATTACCAAGGTAAATACAACGGAAGGTCAGTATCAAAATGTTTCTAAAGGGTTTGATATTATCTCCTTTATTGTTAAGCTGCTTGCATCCCTGGCTCTGGGCCTGATTCTCATCTATCTTTTCCCGGGTTTTGTAACTGGGCTTGCGGAACTCGTAA
>JAMXLQ010000051.1 GCA_024280975.1 Methanosarcina sp. | reverse complement strand
TTCTTTTAGTTTTATGGCTGGTAAATTTCACATTAGATGCATATATGGCTTTACTTACCTATAATATAGTTATTACTTTTATTAAAGTTATTATAGGCTCTGAAAGGAAGCTCATCTCAACGAGTGAAAAAGGGTTATGGCAGATCTAAAAGCTTTGAGCATAAAGAAATCCGCAACATATTAAAGTATATATTAAAGAACGCGGAAAATCTACAGGCCTACAAATCACAGATTTATGAGTGTAGATCTACAAATCTATAGAACTTAATTGCAGATCTGTATATGTAGATTTACCGGAACGGGTTCAAAAATATATTATCTTAAAACACATCCCAAAATCAACTTTGTCCCCTAAATTAATGAAGTTTCAAACTACTCTTGTAGTCAGAATATTGATTATTCGGAATCGAGATTCAGGGAAGTAATTTTGATTTTTGGGATCAGCTCCATGTCTAAAGGTACTAACAATTAGTGAAAACGATTTCCATTAAAAGACAACTAAAGGGGAAAAGGGGAAATTTAAACAGGCGATCAAAATGACAGATCAGGTTCAACCACTGGTAAGCTTATCGAAAAAGCCCACTGAACCCAAAATGATAGTCAACCTCAGACGCATCAAGCGTAAGATCCTGATAATGAGTGGGAAAGGCGGAGTGGGGAAAAGCACAGTTGCAGCAAATCTAGCTATTGGACTGGCTCTGCATGGATATAGAGTGGGACTTCTTGATTGTGATATTCATGGCCCAACTATTCCCACAGTTTTCGGTATGGAATCTAAGAAGCCAGAAGTTAGCGAAGAAGGCATAATGCCAATTGAGGTTTTTCCCAATCTTTCGTTGATGTCTATAGGTTTTCTACTCGAAGATAAAGATTCCCCCATCATCTGGAGAGGACCATTAAAAATGGGGATTATCGAAAAGTTCCTGGAAGATGTCGTCTGGGGAGAACTTGACTTTCTGATTATCGATCTGCCTCCAGGCACAGGAGACGAACCGTTGAGCCTGGCCCAGCTGATCCCCAATATTGATGGTTCAGTAATTGTCACAACTCCTCAGGACGTAGCTCTCATTAGCGTCCGAAAATCGATCGGATTTTCTAAAGAACTCAATGTTCCTATTATAGGTATTGTCGACAACATGCATGGATTGATCTGCCCTCACTGTGGCATGCCAATAAACGTGTTTGGGAATGGAGGAGTGGAAAAAGCTTCAAAAGATTTCAACATCCCCATCCTTGCCAGACTTCCAATAGAGCCAAAAGTCGCAGAAATGGAAGATAGGGGCACAGTTGTCCAGGAAATGCTTGAACACGATACGGAATGGCAGAAGAACTTTGAACATTTTGTGATTGCAGTAGAAAAAATCCTGAAGGAAAAATAAGCGAGGTAAATAATTGAAGAATTTAACGTAGTTAGAAATTATGCACTTGAGATTCAAAATCAATTACAATAAACACTATGGTTTTACACTATTTGACACTATACGACATGAATTCCTCGCTCGATTTTCATTTTGTATCTCTAATAAAACTCACTAAAATCAACCCTTTCTGGAGAAATAATCGTGGATGACTGGATTCTTTCAACTCTGGTTCTTTTCCTTGGCCTGCTTGCAGCTTATCTGCTCCTGAAATATATTGATCTCAAAGGTCGGACTGAATCTCGTGCCAGAGAGATGTACGAAACCTGGCAGGCGAAGGAGATGGACCGCCAGGTTTCCGAAAAAGCTGAAAATCTTTTCAGGGCCTGGAAGATGGACGAGGAGAAAAAGATCCGCCAGGATGCCGTAAAGAAAAGCGAAGCCGTTATCCGGGGCAAGGTTACCGAACATCTTATCCCTTATTTCCCGGATTTCGAATATAATCCCAAAGATGCCCGCTTTCTGGGCACTCCGGTAGATTTCATTGTCTTTGACGGCCTTTCCGAGGGAGAAATGAATAAGGTAGTATTTGTTGAGGTCAAATCTGGAAAAAACGGAAACCTTTCTCCAAGAGAAAAGCTCGTCAGGGACTGCATAGGCAGAGGAAAAGTAAGCTATGAGATTATTCATAACAGAGAATAAACTTCAATCAACGTCTTTTATATTTCTCTCGGAGCCGTTGGCTATTACTTTTCCTTAATCTCGGGCTGTATTCATTTTAAAGCATCTAGCTATTACGGAAAAGTAAGTGATAGGACTAAACTCAAAGAACGACCCAGTGATATCTGTTTTGTCCCAGAATAATATCAGCTATTAGTCCTAGAGCATCGAAAAAAGTAACAATATGGAGAATCTGAATTTGTCTCTTTATTTCTCTTTACTCCAGTTTACCCTCTGGCATATAGCATCCAAAATAGGTATTTTGCTCGACCTTTTTCAAGATATTGTTAATACTTTCGAGTGCAACTTCCATCCTTCCCATCCTCTTTTCAATTTCTTCTATCCTGGCAAGAATTTCCTGGTCTGTAGTCACAATTTCAACTCCCGTGTATATTTACCAAAATTAGCTTAATAGAAGCTTTTGATGTATATTCCAGTATATTCTGCAATCATTTTTATAGTCTACGTAAAACCTCACTGCTGGCTGATTTAAATAAAACCGAGGTCTATTTTTCTGGGAAATGGAAAAATAAAGGGGGACGAAAAATACCATGCTGAGAATCGCAGTAACCGGCAGTCCGGGTATTGGAAAATCAACAGTTGTGGCAAAAGCTGCTGAAAAACTTGCCGACCAGCCGGGCTTTAAAATAGGCGGCATCCAGGCTGCCGAAATCCGGAAAGAAGGGCACAGGGAAGGTTTTTCGATCCGGGACTTTGCTACGGGAAAAACCGGAGTTCTGGGCAGCGTCAAAGGAAGTGGGCCGAGAGTTGGAAAATATCACGTCAACCTGGAAGACCTTGAAAAAATCGGGGCAAACGCTATCAGGAGTGCCCTGGATTGTGACCTGATAGTTATCGATGAGGTCGGGCCGATGGAGCTCAAATCCGAAGCTTTCGTTTCGGCAGTTGAAGTAGTCCTGGAATCCGGTAAACCGGTTCTTGCAGTGCTTCACCGGTCAAGTAGTCACCAGCTGGCTCAGAGGATGAGGAAAGAATTCGAGGTTTTAATGGTTGATGAGAGGAACCGGAATGAACTGCCTGAAAAAATCGCAAATCTCTTCAGGAGAATAGGGTGAAACTGATCCTTCTCGCCCCACCTGTCACTATTCACTAAAATATCATAATATCATATTCTGTATCGGAGATATTTGCGGAACAATCTCATCCGAGCTCTGGGTGCACTGCAGAGTTTCCTTTCTTGTTCAAGAAAAGTAAGCCGCTAGGATATACAGGGCCTTCTTACCTTATCCTGCTCTCTGGAAAAACCGTAATCTGGGTCCCTGGCCAAATTTTGTTCCTTGATCAGGAGCTTAATCAAGTTTTATACAAGTAGCAGCCCGTTTTGCCAATCATTGATTATTCTGGTAGCAGTCCTTGTTTCGTCTACTTCGCCTTTTCTCTGCAGGAAATTACATTCTTTGCCTATCAGTTCAAGCACATCATAGGAAGTTTCGTTTTCGATTGTGATGTTGTAGAAGGATTCAAGGCCTGTCCTATTTTCGGCAAGCACTTTTTCGATTATTTTCAAGGCGGCGCCTACATGATCCTTAAGGTGTGTTACATCCTTTATTCCAAGCAGGCCCTGGAGATACTCATCTTTTTCGTCAAAAGGGATTACTCCGGGCGTATCTATAAACATGATTCGTGAGCCTGCGTCAACATGCTGGACACCTTTCGTGTGGCCGGATACAGGAGACGTGCTTGCCCGGTGTCTACCTGTGACACCATTGATTACCGAGGACTTCCCCACATTGGGATAGCCAAGGGTGCCGACAAGGATATCCTTCCCTTTCATAGAGGCTGATTCAAGGATCTGATGTCTCAGCATCGTTGTTCCTGACCTGTCTTTGCTGGAAACAAAAATTACAGGTGCAATTCTTGAGAGGCGGGCTTTGGTTTTTTCGAGTTTTTCTCTTGATACGAGATCGGATTTGTTGATTACTATAATGAAAGGCTTGTTTAAGCGGATAATCTCACGCTCGACCTCGCTGTTTCGGGTTTCGTCAGGAAATCTGGCATCTATCACTTCAAGAAGGATGTCAGCTTTCTTAATAACATCTTTTACAAGGGCTTTGTAGCTCGCCATATACTGTGGCTATGGCGCAAGCTGATATATGAATATATAGTTAAAGACCCATAAAATATGAAGATACGATGAGATCTAACTCCAGAAAGAGATCTAGCCCAAGGAAGCAAGCGACTTTCAATAGTGATTACGAAACCCGATTATTAAACTTAAGTGAGGTTGATATAAGTAATTTTATTATTTACACTATAAATAAAAAATAAAGTTATTAAGTAAAAAATAAAAAATAAAGACAAAGCTCGGTACTTACTTATTTTCCCAGAATTTCTCGGCTTCTTCTTCCATTTCCTCCAGCCGGTCATAGTAATCCGGAAATTCGTTCAGATGAGCCAGGGCAATTTTTCCTGTCATTATAGGATCATCATTAGTAACATTTGTCAAGGGATCCTGAGTCCCGTGTTCGAGCTCGACATCCATGCCTCTACGGAACTGGTCAACATCGAACTTATCCCATTTTATTCCAAGCTTTTCCCCAACTGCTTTTGCCTCTTCAGCCGTAAATTGCTTTTTTGCCAAACTTCTCACTCCAACTGATTATTTAATCTTTGACAATTATTTAATAATTGTTCAGTTATTGTTTAATATATATCTATATATAAGAATTTTTCCTGCAAAGCTGACTATAGTTATCATCTACTTCGCAAAGAGGAACTATAAATCGGAGTAAAAAGTTTCGAGTAAAAGTAAACTAGATCCGAAAAGAGGCAAAGATGTCAGATAATGATCTTCTATTTATGAGACGAGCAATCGAACTTTCCCTTGAGAATGTAAAAAAAGGAGGAGGCCCTTTTGGAGCTGTAATTGTCAGAAAAGGGGAAATCCTTGCAGAGAGCTGTAATCTGGTAACTGTGCTTAACGATCCTACTGCCCATGCCGAGATTAACGCAATAAGATGTGCAGCCCGTAAACTCAAAACGTTTGATCTCAGCGGTTGTGTTATTTATTCTTCCTGCGAGCCCTGCCCAATGTGTCTTGGGGCTATTTACTGGGCTAGGATTAACAAAGTTGTTTTTGCCAATACCACATCCGACGCTCAAAAGATAGGCTTTGCAGATTATCTTATCTATAAAGAGATCTCACTTCCTACCCAGGAAAGAAATATAGAGTTCAGGCAGCTACTCAGGGAAGAGGCACTGAAGGCTTTTAAGGCGTGGGAAGAATCCGAAAATAAGATCGAGTACTGAAAAATTAAAACTAAGAGTAATATCAAGAATCAAAACTAAAAATTAAATTCAAGAATCAAATTCAAGAATCAAAATCTACTCGAGTGTCATGTAGGAGGTAAATTTCTGTTTCAAAAGTTTTTTATTATCTCATTTCCAAGAGTAGGGGGTTGTCCTTCCAGATATTGAAGAACTTTCCAAGTTTTACATTAAACTTTAAATGTATTGTCGCACCTTTAGATTGCAGTAATAATTTTAAAATAAAAGGGGATTTTCTGAGGATGTCTGAGAATAAAGGTAAGTACATCCGCTTGTTTGAAGAAATCATGATTGATGACTTCCCACTGGTGGGCGGGAAGAATGCTTCCCTTGGGGAGTTTACAGGGAGCTTGCTTCAAAAGGAATCAAGATTCCAAATGGCTTTGCAATAAAAAGATAAACTAAAACTTGGAAAGAAACTAAGAAAGTAATATAAACTGGAAAAACAAGATAAGTAGTTAGAAAAATGTCTGAATAATAGATTGATGGAGATTTCATTAATTATCTGTGGAGAAATTTAAATGTCTTCCTTAAAATATTGCCCGGAGTGCCATTCTAAACTCGAGGATAAGTTTTTCAAGGAGTTTCAGTACTGTCCTGTATGTGGGTATTGGACAAAAAAAGAAACCGTAAGACTTGAGCCATTAATAATTATGGAGTGAAACAGAAATGTTTAAGTCTTCTGTAGAATGCACCCTATGCGGTACGCCTCTTAAAAAGCAGGTAATCGGTTCAAATGTATTTTATTACTGTAGAAAGTGCGGGTGTATATCTTCAGCTGGGTACATATTCTCAGCTACATTTGCCAGTAAATCTTCTCAATATACAGCTCGGCAGATAACTAATATTTGAAAGCTTGCCGGAAAATAATTTTAAAAAAGGAAAATCTTGGCAAATTCTGTCCAGACCCAATTAGCAGAGCAATTCAACAAAATTTTTCAGTTTTCTTATTCCTATTTCCTCGTATTAGTTAAATGCTATCTTCCGTTTTCTAAGCTAGCCCCCATTTCAGATTTATAGCTGACCATTTCAACCTGTAATATGGAACATGTTTGTTATACCTGTCGAAGTCAGGCTTACTGCAAGAGCTGCTAGCAAAAGTCCCATCAGCCTTGTAAAGACCAACATTCCATTGTAACCTATTAATTTATGGATCCTTCTTGAGAAGAGGAAGATATACAGGCAGAGAACGAATGTCAGTACTATCGATACAAGGATTATTATTTTTTGCTGAATATTTTCTGTGCTTCCCATCAGAACAATTACCGTACTGATTGCACCTGGACCTGTAAGAAGAGGTAGGCCTATAGGAAAAACCCAAATATCTTCACGTTCCAGAGATTGCGAAATCTCTTCTTCAGTAATACTCTCTCCTGAGATTTTGGCATGCATCATATCAAAAGCAATGCTGAAAAGCAGGAGCCCTCCTGCAACTCGAAGTGAATCCACACTAACGCTGAATAGGTTGAGTATAATATTTCCTGCGATTGCAAAAAAAATAGCAATTATACATGCCAATGTGACTGATTTTTTTGCAATTTGATTTTTTTCTTCATGTGTCATCTTGCTTGTCAGGGAGATGAAGGTCACTACTCCACTGATTGGGCTGACAACGACAAAGACAGATGTGAACGTGTAGATGAAAAACCCGATGTTTTCAGCTATCATCTCAGTTATCATCTTTTTACTCCTGTCCTTTTAATCTCTCTCACTTATACATATAATTTGTTCTCTCATATATTTATTTGGCGGTTTTTATAATTTATGTATAGGTTCTTGTTTAGACTGCGCGTCTAACCTGATAGTTTCTTCTCTTTACGGATTATGTAGTTGATGAATAAATCGTTCACAGATAGGAAATAAGTGTTTCTCATTGCCTGTAAGTATAATGAACAGAAAAAATAAAGACGAGAAACTGATCTATCTCCGCAAAGTAATTAACAAAAAAT
>JAMXLQ010000050.1 GCA_024280975.1 Methanosarcina sp. | reverse complement strand
AGCTGATATCTGTCTTATCGAAATAGGGGGAACTGTTGGGGATATTGAGAGCATGCCTTTCCTTGAAGCTGTACGCCAGATGCACAGGGAAGAACCTTCCGAAAATATCGTATTTATTCATGTAACTCTGGCTATGGAAGACCTTCAGGGAGAGCAAAAAACTAAGCCTTCCCAGCATTCTGTAAAGGAACTCCGGGCCCTTGGTCTTAGCCCTGAAGTGATCGTTGTAAGGTCAAAGTCCCCTCTTCAAGAGAGTGCCAAAGAAAAAATCGCTCTCTTTTGTGACGTGCCTCAGGAACTGGTTATTAGCGCTCATGACGCCGACGACATTTATGAAGTACCTCTTGAGATAGAAGAGCAGGGATTAACCACCCAGCTCATGAAACACCTCCAGCTGAACTCCAATGTCGAAAACGATGCATGGAAAGAAATGGTCGCAAGGATGAAATCCACAACCAGTACTGTCAAACTGGCAATTGTCGGAAAATATACAAATCTTGAGGACTCTTATCTCAGTATCCTTGAAGCTGTCAAGCACGGAGGAATTGATAACGGATGCAGGGTTGAAGTCAATATGGTTGAAGCCGAAATCCTGGAAGAAAATCCGACCGAGGTTGAGAAGCTGATACAGTATGATGGGATTCTTATTCCGGGCGGCTTTGGTGGGCGCGGCACAGAAGGCAAAATGCTGGCAATCAAGTTCGCCAGGGAAAACGATATCCCATTCCTTGGAATCTGCCTGGGCATGCAACTCGCAGTTATCGAGTTTGCCAGAAATGTGGCCAAACTTGAAAGAGCAAACAGTACAGAGTTTGATGAAGATACTCCTTACCCCGTAATTGATCTCCTGCCTGAGCAAACAGGTGTTGCGGATATGGGCGGAACCATGCGCCTTGGGGATTATGAGGCTATTCTTAAAGAAGGCTCTATTGCCGCTAAAATCTATGGAACCAATTCTATTGTCGAGCGTCACCGCCATAGATATGAAGTTAATCCGGAGTTTGTAGACAGACTTGAGTCTTTTGGTATTCTCTTTTCCGGCAAAAACAAAAACAGAATGGAAATTGCCGAGATTCCTGGCAAGCGTTTCTTCTTTGGTTCTCAGTTCCATCCTGAATTCCGGTCACGACCTGGTAGGCCATCTCCACCGTTTAATGGTCTTGTTGCTGCAATGTGCAAATACAGAAAGGGAAAAGAAGGTCAGTAAAGAAATAAAAGTTATTTTGAGGGAATCTATATGCTTTAATTCCCTTTTTCACAATCTTTTTAATCCTGTATCGGATAATTCAAACCTTTAAGGGTTATATCGAGCCTCCAACCTTTCAAAAAAACTTAGATCTGGAGGAAACTGATAAATACTCTTAAAACTGAGAATGATGAATTATGTGATATTTGTTAAGGCACTTCACATCAGTAATGCCTACACAGATATTGTAACTTTACTAAAATCTATGAAGGTACGCGTTATGGCAATGTCTAAAAAAGATATGGATAAGAAGAAGAGCGCTAAAAAAGAAAAGATGGAAGAGCTGGAAAAGCTGGCTTCTGCAGGCAGCAAGGACGCCAAAAAGAAGCTTGCAAAGGAAAAGAAGAAAAAATAATTCTTGATTAGCTGTTTCTTTTCTATATAGCTTGAGAAGATCCGGGGACTATTCACCCCGATCCCCGTCATTTTAAATCGAAACTTAATAAGGTATAATTAAAAGACAGAACTTCTACTACCTCCTTGAACCTTTACATTATGTTACCTTTTTGAAGCTTTATATTTCTATTCTAAGACTTAGCTATCACTTATTTTCTTTTTTGACTGATTATATCACTTTTTCGCGATTTATTTTGTATTATCGCGTTTAACCGATCAATACAGCTTAACCGGTTTAATTCCCATCTTTTCCATAAGACAGGCAGGAATATCGAGGACTTCCCGGACCGAATCTATAATAATCCCGTCGGAAGTTGCCAAAATTACGTTTTTTTCCAAATTTTCTCCTTCCGTTTTTAGCTCGAAATCTGCGAGTTTTGAGGTTTTTGCCTCGCCAGAAATTCCATATTCTCTCATTTTGTGACGGATGAAACCTGCAAGTTCCCCGCTCCTACTGATCTGGGCGTCAAGAAGAACGAAAACTGATTTTGGACTTGCTTCGGAAAGAAATCTGAGGACCTCTTCGAGGGCTTCCTCAATATCTTCGGCTTGTTTAGCTTTGCTAAAGTAATAGCGGGTATCTCTTATGTACCCGTCGTCACAGAACCACATGGGTTCTTTTTTTAGCAGGCTGTCTACACTCAGCAGAACGTTATATCCATCAAGAAGAAGATTTCTATTTTTTATGTTCGTACAGGTGACTTTTTTATTAATCCTGGAAACTACTCTATCGGGGGGCATAATCACCCTTGTGAGAATATGCCGTTCTTCTAGGCTGAGCTGGAAGTGGTCAGCCACGAAACGAATAGTTGAAAACTTGGGATAGCCCCATCGGAGTATGCTCCGGATATCTCGAGCAGGCTTGAGTAATTTTTCTTTGAGTAGTTCCTCTCTCTGAGAAAAATTGAAAAAATCATCTGAACTTACGTGCATATCTCTCATTAATAATTGTCTCCTTTTAGGAAGGGAGTTCTTTAAATCAGTGAAGATATATGTTATATATACTTATTTGCGGAAATAAAAATAATAATGTGATCTCAGGCCGTTGGTTTGCCTCTTTGTTTTTATTCCGGTTCTGTTCAATTTATTTTGGTTTTCAGCCGTGAGCCAGCTCACGGTTCCGGCTGGAGGGTATATTATGGAAGTGCTATGGCTGGCTCAGGAAGAAGTAAAAAGTGTTATGGACATGAATTCTGATATGCAGGTTGTGGAAAAGGCTTTTAGGCAGCATGGGCTTGGCAGGGTCCAGATGCCTCCAAAATCTTATCTTTATTACACGGCCTATAATGGAGACCTGCGGACAATGCCTGCATATCTTGAAGAAGAAGATATTACTGGCGTAAAAATTGTAAACGTCCACCCCGGAAACCCTACTCGAGGGCTTCCTACGGTAATGGCGCTCATTGTTCTTATTTCCCCGGAAACAGGCGCTCCTATAGCAATTATGGACGGAACCTACCTGACAGATATTCGGACCGGAGCAGCAGGAGGTATTGCCGCAAAATACCTTGCAAGAAAAGATTCAAAGATTATAGGTCTGGTTGGAGCCGGAAACCAGGCAAAGACCCAGCTCGAAGCTCTCTGTAAAGTTTTTGATCCTGAACTTGTAAAAATTACCTCCAGGACAAAAGAAAGTTCTAAACAGTTTATCCGGGAAATGACAGATATCACACCCTGCGAAATCCGTTATGAAGAAAGCATTGAGAAGGTCTGTAACTGTGATATCCTTGTCACGACCACTCCTTCCAGAAAACCTATAGTAAAGGCCCAGTGGATCAAAGAAGGCACTCACATAAACGCGATAGGGGCTGATGCGATAGGAAAAGAAGAACTTGACCCCGAACTTTTAATTCGGTCCAAGATAATTGTAGACGATATTGTCCAGGCACTTCATTCTGGAGAAGTAAACGTTCCCTTCTCCAAGCACTACATTTCAGAAAACGATATTCATGCCCAGCTCGGCGAAGTAATTGTCGACCTGAAGCCCGGCAGAACAAGTGAAGAAGAAATTACGATCTTCGACTCAACAGGCCTTGCCATTCAGGACGTTGCAAGCGCGCATCTGGCTTATAAAAGGGCCATAGAAAAGGGGCTTGGTAGGCAAGTACTTATGTTCTGAAACGCCCGAGTTCCGTCTCCCGAGTCTCGTCTCGGGAGGACGAAGCCCTTTTCGCTTCGCTCAAGAGGGCTAATTTAGGGACAAGAAAGGCTACATTTTCAACTCTTTCATGAGGATGATTAAGGGAAGTAATAAAGACAAGGTGCAGGTATTGTTTCCTGCCAAGAAGTGAGGAAATTTCAACATTTATGTTAAAATTCGATACTATAATAGAACAAATTCACAATGCATAAATAATTAGCAATAAATTACTTACTATTGAGCGGTTTCTGGAGGCCGGTTATACCCTCCGCGAGTACTGTGCTTTGCCCCCCAATAATTATAGGTTTTTAGTTCTGACTATTCTAATGTTCTCCTGAAACCGCTCAATACCTTTTTTATGTTCAACATTTTTTGAAATAATTTATCAGGTGTTCTGTGTAGAGCACCTGAAGATTCTTATGCCTTATTTTAAGATGCTTATTTTATATCCCAATTATTTCGTAGACTTTTTTCATGTTAAGGTTCTGCTCAATTACATTTGCAAGTTCTTCGTATGCGTCGTTTTCAGTCATAGTGTTTTCAGGCCTATACATAAGGCCTTTTTTCTCGTAGAGGTATCGCACTAGGGCATCTCTTATATTTTTATTATCAAAGAGCCCGTGCAGGTAGGTACCAATTACCAGGCCGGCTTC
>JAMXLQ010000049.1 GCA_024280975.1 Methanosarcina sp. | reverse complement strand
AGAAACTCATTAATCAATGTTGATTTGAAAGTCTATTTTTTTTAATTATTTGGAGATCGAAGCCATAAAGCCTTTTCAAAATATTCATAAAGACTGTGATAAAATAACACAGTACTCAAAACATAGATTTTTAAAAAAATTTAAGTTTAAAAAAATTCAAATTTGACGTAATTTTGAGTTTAAAAAACTTAGATCAAAGAAACATAATTTAAAAAAGACTTAATTTAAGCGATTTTTTTCGATGCGACTGCCGGGATTCGAACCCGGGTTCTAAGCTTGGGAAGCTCAGGTCATAGCCACTAAACCACAGTCGCATAAGGTTGTAAAGAAGTGCTGTGTATTCTTCTCATGCATCTTTTAGATATTAAAGGTTTCGGTGACGAAGAAGTAATGGCGCAGATAACTGTTTTACGTGGGTAAAGAGGAAAAACACCATTTTTGAAATTTGAGGATGCAAAGCGATAAAGACCTGAGGATTGAATAATAGTATAGAGAAAAATTTCAAAGCGTTTTTTTGGGGAGTGGGCAATGGTTCAGTTCATAGAGCTTACGGAGCTTTTTGAAGAACTTGAAAAGATAACATCTCATAAGGAAATCGTCAGGAAGATTGCTAACTTTTTCTAGGAATTGGAAATAAAGGAAGTTAAGGCCAGTGCATACCTTTTTCTCGGGAGCATAGGACCTGCCTTTGAGAGTACGACCCTGGGAGTAGGAGATAAGCTTGCTTTAAAAGCTATTGCTATGGCATACGGAGTTTCCGAAGAAGAAGTTAAAAAAAGATATTCAAAGACTGGAGACCTTGGGGACGTAGCGTTTGAGTTAAACAGGGGAGAAGGAAAATCGCTAACGATTGATGAAGTCTTCGGAAAGCTCAAAGAGATAAAAAAAGCTTCAGGAAAAGGAAGCCAGGAGGAAAAAACCAGGCTGATTTCAAGAATTCTGCAGCGAGCCAGCCCTGGAGAAGGAAAATACATAGTCAGGATCATTCTGGGAAAGCTCAGACTCGGTTTTGAGGACCAGTTTTTGCTTGAGGCGTTTTCTATTGCTTTTACAGGAGATAAAAAATATACCGCGAAGATAAAAGAAAGCTACAGTGTCTGCACTGATATCGGAGAGCTTGCAGAGTCCCTTGCAGAGTACGGGCCAAGAGCTCTTGGGCGCTTTTCCATAAAACTGGGCCGGCCTGTCAGGTCAATGCTTGCACAACGCGTGAAAACTTTTGAAGAGCTTCAAGAAAGAATTCCCGGAAAAAAAGCAGCCGAAGAAAAATATGACGGAGAAAGGGTGCAGATCCATAAAGACGGAAATGAGATTAAAGCCTTTTCTCGAAGGCTTGAAAATATAACTGCCCAGTACCCTGATCTCGTGGAAGCGGTCCGGAAAGGCATTCTTGCAGATAAAATCGTGCTGGATGGAGAAATCGTTGCGTATGTTGAAGGCAGGAAAGCCGATGGCTCAACTGGAGAATTTTATTCATTCCAAAGATTGATGCAGAGGCGCAGGAAATATGAGGTTCAAAAATATACTGAAATCTGCCCTGTTACTGTATTCTTTTTCGATATCCTGTACCTGGAAGGAAATTCACTCCTGAGAGAATCTTACCCGAAAAGAAGAGATCTCCTCGAAGAGCATGTAAAGGAATCGGAAAATCTTCGGCTGGCTAGAAGAATTGTTACGGATAATCTTGAAGAAATTGAGTATTTCTTTAATGACGCTCTGGAAAAGAGGCTTGAAGGAATTATAATAAAATCTATGGGTAGCAATTCAATTTATGAAGCAGGAAAAAGGAGCTGGCTCTGGCTCAAGTGGAAAGAAGAATATGCTGGAGGGATGAGGGAGACCTTTGACCTCGTAATTATAGGAAAATATTACGGGCGAGGAAAAAGGAAAGGTTCATTTGGGGCTCTCCTCTGTGCAATTCTTAACGAAGAGAAACAGCGTTTTGAAACCTTTACAAAAGTAGGGACAGGGTTCACAGAAGCGGATGCAAAAGAAATCGACAGCCTGCTTTCAGGACATACTATTTCTGAAGCCCCAAAAAATGTATTCATAAAAAGTAGAATGCTTCCTGATATTTTCTTAGAGCCCTCTGTGGTTATTGAAGTCCTGGGCACTGAAATTACGAAAAGTCCTGGGCACACCGCTGGACAGGGTGAAGGAGATACCGGGCTTGCTCTGCGCTTTCCCCGCTTTTTACGTATAAGATACGATAAAGGACCTTATGATATCACTACAGTTAAAGAAGTCCGAAACCTGAAGAAAGGCACAAGCATTTGAAATTTGTGCCAAAAGGAGAGAAACAAGTAGAGGAAAAAAGAAATAGAGGAAGGAAAGGGAAAAATAAAATATAAGGGGCAGGGGAAGCAATTGAGAAATCGTGAGGTTGCCGAGTTATTTTATGAAGCTGCTGATATTCTTGAGTACCAGCAGGTTGAGTGGAAACCGAGGGCTTATCGAAAAGCAGCTCAGATGATAGAAAACCTTGGGGAAGACATAGAAAAAATCTATGCCAGAGAGGGAAAAGCCGGGTTGACCGAAATTCCAGGTATCGGAGAGTCCATTGCTGATCACATTGCCGAATATCTGGAGACAGGCAAGGTGGAGAAATTTGAAAAGCTTAAAGAAAAAGCCCCTTCAGGCACTGCGGAACTGATGGAAATTCGAGGGCTTGGGGCAAAGAAAATAAAAAAGCTTTCCGATACCCTTGGGGTAAGGACTCTTTCAGATCTTAAAAACGCGATCGTTACTCATAGACTAAGGAGACTCGAAGGATTTGGAGAAAAAAGTGAGGAAAATCTGGCAAGAGCAATTGAGCAATATGAAAAAAGCCATTCCCGGATAAATCTCGGGAGGGCGCTTCCACTGGCAGATGAGGTTGTATCGGCTTTAAAAAGGCAGTGTGAGAACACAAGCTCCAAAGTTGATCTCTCGAAGATAATCTACACAGGCTCACTTCGTAGGTTGAAAGAAACAATCGGGGATATCGACATCCTAGCAGAAGCCGAGAAGGGGGAAGCTTTGAGGGTGATGAATTGTTTTGTTTCCCTTCCAGACGTCGAGCAGGTTATCTTAAAAGGTAGCACAAAAAGCAGCGTAATTCTGAGAGAAGGGACAGCTATTGACCTGAGAGTAGTTCCTTCTGAAAGTTACGGAGCTGCTCTTCAGTACTTCACAGGCTCAAAGGAACACAATATAGAACTTAGAAATATTGCCATCAAAAATGGTTACAAACTTTCGGAATACGGGCTGTATTTAAAAGAATCCGGAAAACAAATAGCAGGCAGCAGTGAAGAAGAGATTTATGAAAGGCTTGGCCTTGCTTATATCCCACCCGAGCTTCGGGAAAACCGTGGAGAAATTAAAGCTGCTGGAAAAAATGCCCTTCCCAAACTAATAGAAGCAGGCGATTTCAGGGGAGATCTGCATGTGCATACAGACTATAGTGAAGGAAAAGATAGCCTTAAAACCATGATTGGAAAAGCAGAAGTTCTTGGTTATGAATACATTGCGATCACCGATCATTCCCGTTCTCAAAAGGTTGCCAATGGTCTGGAAATAGAAAAATTAAAAGCCCAATGGGAAGAAATTGACAAACTTTCAAAACAGTTCAGGATAAAGATTCTTAAAGGATCTGAGGTCGATATCCTGAGTGACGGAAGCCTGGATTATCCGGACGAAATTCTCAAAGAACTCGATGTTGTCCTGGGGTCTGTACATTCCGGTTTTGCACTTCCAGAAAGGAAGATGACTGAAAGGATTGTCACGGCTCTTGAGAACAGGCATCTTGATATTCTTGCCCATCCATCAGGCAGACTGTTTGGAAAAAGGGAGGCTTATGCCGTTAATTTCGAAAAGGTTTTTGAAGCTGCGGCTGCAAACGGAAAAGTGATGGAGATCAACAGCCAGCCTTCAAGACTTGACCTTAATGACGAGCTCATCCTGCATGCAAAAACTTTTGGCCTCAAATTCTGTATCTCTACGGACAGCCATGCCGTTTCCGATCTTGCCTCCATGCGATATGGACTCGGGCAGGCGCGGCGGGGCTGGCTCAAAAAAGAAGATGTTGTGAACACATACCCTTACTCCAGGCTTAAAGAAGTTTTCAAAAAACTCAAACCATAACCGGATTGTCCCGCAACCGCTGTGCCGAAACCGTTGCGCCGGTTTATCACGCCGATAGGGTTTGGGGGTAAGGTCATCAAACTCAAATGCTGCTCCATTTTCGATCAACCCTTTTTTGAGAAGGCTTGTGATCAAATATTTTTTAAAAAGGATTATGCCAAGTGACCCAAAATCAAATTCAAACAAATGAGCCCTGAATGAGTTCAAAATCAGTATTTCTTGCCCTAAATTAGCCCTCTTTGCTCAGCTAAATATCTTCGTTATAATTCAGCCCTCTTGAGCGAACGAAGTGAGCGAAAAGGGCGGCGTGCTCCCGAAGCGCAATTCGGGGCAGAAAGACTAATAAAGGAGTAAAAGTTCAAATTGATACAAACCTCATTAAACAGAAATCAATAAAAGGTAATAATATGGTTTCAAAGGAACTTCCCTTCACCAAAGACGAAATTCAGGAAATAATAAAAAAATACCCCACCCCGTTTCATATCTACGATGAAAAAGCCATTCTGGAAAATGCACGGAGAATGAAAGCAGCTTTTAGGGAAGTTCCCGGCTTTAAAGAGTTCTTTGCCGTAAAAGCCCTTCCAAACCCCTTTATTCTTAAAATTCTCAAAGAAGAGGGTTTCGGTGTGGATTGCAGCTCTTTGCCCGAGCTAATTCTTGCCGAAAAAGCGGGAATGACTGGGGAAGATGTAATGTTCAGTTCAAACGACACTCCTTCTGAAGAGTTCGTAAAGGCAAAGGAGCTTGGAGCATATATAAACCTTGATGACATAAGCCATATTGACTACCTTGAAAAGCATGCCGGACTTCCGGAAATTGTCTGCTTCAGGTACAATCCTGGCCCCCTTAAAGGAGGAAACGCTATTATAGGAAAGCCGGAAGAGGCAAAGTACGGCTTTACTAGAGACCAGCTTTTTGAAGGCTACCGCATACTCAGGGATAAGGGAATAAAGCGTTTCGGAATGCATACAATGGTAGCCTCGAATGAATTAAATCCAGATTACTTTGTGGAAACCGCAAGAATTCTCTTTGAACTCATAGTTGAAATCTCAAAGGAACTCGATATAAGGTTTGAATTCGTAAATCTCGGCGGAGGCATAGGTATTCCCTACAGACCAAATGAGGAACCGGTCTCCTTCGAAGCCGTGGCAAAAGGTACCAAAGAGGCTTACGAAGCTACAATTACGGCTAACGGGCTTTATCCGCTCAAAGTCTTCCTGGAATGCGGCCGTGTAATCACAGGTCCCTATGGTTACCTGATTTCTCAGGTAAGGCATCTCAAACACACTTACAAGGACTATGTTGGAATGGATTCCTGTATGGCCAATCTTATGCGTCCGGGCATTTATGGGGCCTATCACCATATAACCGTGCTCGGAAAGGAAAATGAAACTCCTGTCCACAAATATGACGTTACTGGTTCCCTCTGCGAAAACAATGACAAGTTCGCAATCGATAGGCCACTTCCTGAAATTGAAATAGGGGATATCCTTGTAATCCATGATACAGGGGCTCACGGACATGCTATGGGCTTCAATTATAACGGAAAACTACGTTCTGCCGAACTCCTTCTCAGGAAGGATGGAAGCGTTGTGCAGATCCGAAGAGCCGAAACTATCGAGGACTACTTTGCAACTCTGGATTTCGAAGCCCTGAAGAATTTCAAGTGAGAAAATTCTTCCGTGAAAATTGGACAAATATTTCAAAAGAAGATTTACTGAAGAACCAAAGACAGGTGAACAGCAGAGAAATTTCATCGTTATATCTCACTGTTGGATCTCACTGCTGCACCTGAATTAACCTTTTTTACACGAAATGTATTTAGGACTTATGCACTTGAAGTACAAAATCAAGTGCAATAGATGTTGTGGTCAAATTCGCTTTTTAGACAGTGAAGGTTTGGTGTTATTGATTTCTCCGTTCAACCGCATAAGTCCTACTTTACTCAAGAGAGTGAAAAAATACGACAGAAACATCACACATCAGAGAGGTCCTCTCCATACTGTCTGCACTCCTGCGCACTTATCATTCCACAATTTAAAAGACTCAGTGATTCAAATATACCTTCACCTACACTTATTCCTTTTAGAGCGCATTTCTTCACCAAACGGTCGTAAAGGACTTCATTTTCGCTTTTAATAAAGTCGCACATTTCCGAAATAAATTCATCTGTTATAAGTGGCTCTTTTTTGTTTACCCAATTATCAATTGACTCGATTAAATATTGACGCATAGATTTATTTTTTCCAATCTCGTTCAGATCCATAAAAGCACATTCATCTATGCTTAGAACCCACTTACCAAGTTTATACTTAAACATATCTCCACTATCGTCTTCCAAACATGCCCCTCCACAATAATTAAATTCTCACAATAATTAGGAGATTCATGCTATTTAACTCATCATAGAGCATAAACTGCCTGGGTATTTAATCAGACAATAGCTTCCCGTGGTTAAAATTTATATTTTGGGTTAGTAAAACTACGTTGTAATTTTTACATTTCGCAAACTTATTTAGATGCACAGGCCAATATATTGATGATCAGATATGACTCCAGAGGAAACCGCAAAAAGGAAAGAAGAATGGGTTGCAAAGATGAAAAAGGAAGGCAGAATGAAAGAGGATATGACCGAAGACCACAAAGCCTGCCTTAATGCCCTGCAGAATCCAGTCCGCAGAAATATCCTTAAAGCCCTGGTCGAAAATAAAAAGTCGCTGGAAGAAATAAAAGTCGAACTCAAGCTTACGGATTCCCAGGCAAGTTACAACCTCAATATGCTGGAAAGTACCCTATGTATTGAAAAAGAGGAGAGCGAAGGAGCTACGTATTACATCCTGACCCCCAGGGGAGAAGGGTATATGGAAAACGTGGAGCTGAAAAAGTAAAAGTATCTGGAATCAGCAGATAAATCTAGCAGATTATTCCGAAAAATGTATTTTTCATATTGTTTTTGTGAAATTTTTGAATTTAGATGCTCAAAAAAGAAGAGGAGATCCAGAATCAGAATCATAAGCCTGACTATGAATCTCCCTGACGTCAAATATTTTTCGGCTTAAACGGCCTTAGATGTCCTCATATTTCTTCAGAATATCATTAAAGGCATCAGCGACAGCTTCCAGCTTTTCCTTCCCAAGCCCGAAAGTGCTAAGCTTGAAATATTTAGTGAGCCCGGATTTTATGCCGTGAACGTTACGTTCTTTGAGTTCCTTGTAAAGGAAGTATCTTCCGTTCTTGACTTTCTCGGAGATCTCATAGAAACGTGGAGCTTCGAAGAACATAAGATCATGAGAATGGGGTTTCTGCCCGCGCTGGATAAAGCCCATTTCCTCAAGCCTTGTCGAGAACCAGCGTGCATTTTCAACCTCCTGGTCCCAGTTCCGAACGCGTTTTACCACATCAGGGAAAGAAGCAATAAGGGTCATAACCGTAGCACCCCTTGCAGTGCACCCTAGAAGCTCAACTTCTTTTACCTTACTGTATTTGGATTTTCTGAACACGATAGGAGCGTACTCTTCACTTACCCCGAGCACTCCGACTGGCCCTGACGCAGCCATAGATTTATGCCCACTACCCACAATAAAGTCGGCACCGATTTCTTTTGCAGATACCGGCATTCTTCCGACGGCATATGCGCCATTTAGAAGGAGAGGGACGTCGTATTCGTGGCACACAGAAGCTATCTTTCCTGCGTCAGACAGGTTTCCATAACTTCCATCCGGATAA
>JAMXLQ010000048.1 GCA_024280975.1 Methanosarcina sp. | reverse complement strand
AAGATATATTAAGCCCTAATGATTTTACGTTAAAGTAGATTAAAATAGGAAGGTAAGAAGTGAAAACCAGCTAAAAGATTGTTTTCACTTGAAAAACATCTTCTCTTTGTTTTTAAGTCTTTGAATTTCGTCTTCTAGTGTGTGTATTCGGGATTCAAGCTCATGCATGTCTTTTCTAGTAAAGATATCGGTTATGGAGATCGATTCCTGAATCTTTTCAGAAATTTTCTTTTCAAGATCGATTTTCTGTTTTTTTCTCTCTTCAAGCATATCCTGGATAACTTTTTTACCTTCTTCCTTACTAATATCTCCTTTATCTACAAGCTCCTTTACAAGGTCATTCATTTTATCTTCGGTTATTGCCCAAAGACCGGCTCCTATAAGCCCGAGTTTTCTGACGGATTCCTTCATGTAAAAACACTCACTTTTGAATTAACAATCTTGAATTAACAATCTGGAAATAGCCTACATGAAATAATCTTAAATGAAAATAATTAATTAATATGATCTCCAGGGGTGTATTAAAAGTTCCCCTACCTTAGAAAGTAAAATAAATAATCTCGTTTTGTGTGAGATAGGAACGAAAATATATAAATATACTAATCGGTAATGTTATTTGGGGGTAATTTTATGGCAGACACTTTAAAAGTTTCACCATCTATATGTGCATATCCTGACGACAAATATGAAAACCTTGAAATCGAGGTAGTTCTTCCGGGGGTAGAAAAGAAAGATATTTCCTTTAAGATTACTGAGGACGGATTTTATGTAAAAGCCACCAAGGAAGGGATTGAATATGCGGACAGTTATGCAGTCTGCTGTCCGGTAGTCCCGGAAAAAGCAGCAGCCAAGTACTCAAATGGTGTACTTAAAGTTACAGTGCCTTATCAGCAGCCTTTTGAAAACGCGGTGGATGTAAAAATCGAGTAAGGAAATTTGGACTCGCGCAGTTGAGCCGAAAAATCAATCGAATTAAACCTTAAAAGGTTTAAACCAGGAGACTTTTGACAAATATTCTCATACTCGATTTACTCGATTTTCTTTAACTTCGTAAGCCCTAGGGTATAAAAACTCAGTTTCATTAAAAAGAGGTTTTTCAAATGAGGAAAATGACAGAACAACATCTTATCAATGCATTCGGAGGAGAAAGTCAGGCACATATGAGATACTTACATTTTGGAAATCAGGCAGAAAAAGAAAAATATACTAATGTGGCCCGCTTATTTCGTGCAATTGCCCATGCAGAATATATACATGCAGGAGACCATTACCGGGAGTTAAGACATCTCGATGGGGGATTTGTCGCAAATAGCATGGCAGCTTTTGGCCCTGGAGATTCCGTGAAAAACCTTAAACTGGCCATTGCTGGCGAGACATTTGAGATTGTAGAAATGTATCCTGCATACATAGAAGTAGCAAAATTCCAGGAAGAAAGACGCGCACAAAGAAGTTTTGAATGGTCATATGCCAGTGAAAAACTGCATAAACAACTTTTCGAAAGAGCATTAGAGTGGGTTAACTCAGGAAAAGACGTTGAGCTCGGTACTGTTCAGGTCTGCGAGGTATGCGGATATACCCTTGAAGGAGAAGCACCCGACAGGTGTCCCGTATGCGATGCATTAAAAGACAAATTTACTGCATTTAAATGAGTTATTGTTCCGGTATCTTGACTAATTTTTACAAGCAGGCAAATTCCTAAACCTTAGGTTCAGATGATTTCGTAAGATGTAGTGACATGGACCAACTTCCTTATTAGAAGTTCATCCGCTTTGGAATAAGTTTCCTATTTATCTTCCTTACTGGAAGTCATCTATTCTGGGAATTACAGGTTCTAGAATAGATGACTTTTAGCGAAAAATTCTTTGATTAATAGTTTTATTACAAGCTAGTTTTACGAATATTCTCCAAAACCTCCCTGCCAGAAGGAATCATTCTGGAATTTTATTGTTGTTTTTTTCCTTGCTTTCAAACCAATCCGCAATTCTGGGCCAGAGGGACAGCGAAATTATCATGGAAATCACAAAAACAAAAATCGAACCCGCAACCATATCTACCTGCGTGTAGGCAATTTCTCCTCTGGATATGTTGGTAAAAATAGATCCAGAAAAGAAAAGGATAACAAGCACTATTGAAGTAACAAGACTTAACAGAAGCACTATTCTTTGCCTGCTATCTGTAGAACCAAAGTTTACCATATAAATCTCCTAACTCTATCTTGTTAAATTTTAAGCTATTTGCTCCGTTTATTTAAGCTTACTTCTTTTCATTAGCAAGGAATTGGTAGTCACTGAGACCGAACTGAGTGCCATAAAAGCGGCAGCAAGTTCAGGTGTAATCAGGATTCGGTGAACGAAGGGGTAAAGAATGCCGGCTGCAATTGGGATTCCTATCGTATTATATCCAAAAGCCCACATGAGATTCTCCTTGATCTTGCGGATAGTAAGTCGACTTAGCTTAAGGGCTGCAACAACGTCTCTTAGGTCATTTTTAATGAGGACGATTTTTGCGGATTCCATTGCCACGTCAGTACCCGCTCCCATTGCAATTCCCACATCGGACTGAATCAACGCAGGAGCGTCATTAATGCCGTCACCCACCATCCCAACAAGCTTGCCTTCGTCTTGAAGTTTTTTAACTTCATTTGCTTTATCTTGAGGCAAAATTTCAGCAAGTACCCTGGAAATCCCTACTTCTCTTGCTATTGCACCGGCTGTAACAGCATTATCCCCAGTCATCATAACTACTTCAATATCCATTTTTTTTAGAGTTTCAACTGCCTCTTTAGAGTTTTCTTTAAGAGTATCGGCAACTGCAACAAGACCTATGATTTTGTCCCCATAAGCCATAAGCATTGCAGTTTTCCCATTTTCCTCAAACTCGCGCATTTTAGTTTCCAGTTCCTTAAAGGAAATTCCGTTTTCTTCCATGAGTTTGCGGGTGCCAAGCAAAACCCTTTTTTCTTCAAGCTGAGCTTCTATTCCTTTTCCAGGAATGGAACGGAAATTTACTGCCTTTCCAAGGCTGACTCCCCTTTCCTCAGCTCCCTTTACTATGGCTTCCCCAAGAGGATGCTCCGATCCTCTTTCAGCTGTTGCTGCTATATAAAGGACCTCATTTTCCTCATAGCCCGAAACTGCAAACACATCTGTAAGCTTCGGAGTGCCTTCCGTAAGAGTTCCTGTTTTGTCGAAAACGATAGTATCAAGTTTATGCGCCATTTCAAGGGCTTCTCCTCCTTTTATAAGGATTCCGTTTTCCGCACCTCTACCAGTGCCAACCATAATGGCTGCAGGAGTTGCAAGCCCAACTGCACAGGGACAGGAGATTACAAGGATAGTAATAGCTATGAGCAGGGAAAAGAGGAAAGGACTGATTCCTCCGTAAAGGGCGGATTCCCCTACTCCATAGTGCCAGAAGCCTATGAAAAACCAGAAAAAGAAAGACAGAAGGGCAAGAATATGCACGGAAACTATAAAGTTGCCAGCAAAAACATCTGCGACCCTCTGGATTGGAGCTTTGGTGGTTTGTGCAGTCTCCACAAGTCTGATTATCTGAGCAAGGGCAGTATCGCCCCCAACCTTTGTAGCCCTGAACCTGAAAGATCCAGTTTTATTCAGGGTAGCTCCAATGACTGTATTACCTGGGCTTTTCTCCACAGGAATGCTCTCGCCAGTGAGCATAGACTCATCTACTGCCGAACTGCCTTCCACAACAACTCCGTCAACAGGGATCTTTTCTCCAGGCCGAACAACAACAGTATCACCAACTGTTACTTCTTCTACAAGAACCTCTTTTTCTACGCCATTTACAATGATTCTTGATGTTTTCGCCTTGAGCCCCATTAGTTTTCGGATGGCTTCGGAAGTCCGGCCCCGTGCTCTGACTTCGAGGTATCTTCCAAGGACAATGAAAAGTATCAGCAAAGCTACAGTGTCATAATAGAGAGTATTATATCCCGGTCCCAGATCAAAAAATGTAGATGCAACGCTGATTAGATAAGCTGCTCCAGTTCCACCGGCAATTAGCAAATCCATATCAGTTACGCCGTGTCTGAAACCTTTGAAAGTCCCGACAAAAAACTGTCTTCCTGGAAAAAGAAGGATAAGCGTAGACAATATAAAAAGTATGATTGGATCTGTGAGGAAGTGAGGAGTAAATGTCATGAGGAAAGGAAACGCCATGCTCATATTCCCGAGAGCTACAGGAATTCCTAGTACAAAAGCAATTATCAGATTATTTCTCTGCCTTCTGATTTCAGCGTCTCTGGACATCTGTTCTCTGTCCTCATACTCAACAGCCTCAGTTTTAACAGATGCCCCATAGCCTATTCCCTGAACTGTAGCAACTATTTCTCTGACAGAGATACGGGAGGAGTCAAATTCTACAATTGCTTTTTCAAGCGGGAAATTTACTGAGGCTGAAATCACGCCCTCGGTTTTATTGAGAACTTTCTCAATATTTGCAGCACAGGAGGCACAACTCATTCCTTCAAGATTGAGTGTAATTTTATCCTTTTCGACCTTATACCCAATAGATTCAAT
>JAMXLQ010000047.1 GCA_024280975.1 Methanosarcina sp. | reverse complement strand
ACAATCGAAATATTTTAATTTTACATACAAGAAGTTAACATAAATATTATCAACTGTTAGCTTTTGACTCACTTCATATTCTTTTACTCCGTTATGTTTTATCCTGTACTTGGAAGTATCCATTTTTGGAAATCAAATATATACTGAAACTTCGCTTTTTTCCTTTTATATTAACTAAGGCTTTTACGATTAAATTCAAAGAAGTTAAACACAGCCAAAAATAAAAACTGGCAGTTACTTTTTGGCGATGTAGTATGGATGAAAATCTTTTTTGCTGCCATAATTTGAACAGAATGAGAATGTTCCGATAATTTGTAAAAGTTCGAAAACATAATTAGAGATAAGATAACAACTTCTTCTGTTGTTACTTCAATGAGATGGTTGTAATATTTGAAGAAAATTGATTTTAGTATCTTCTAATAATAAGTAAGCCTGTCATTCTCTCTACCCAAAAACATCAGAAACAGTTGATGCTTGGGAGGTTTTTACCAACCTTTTCTGTACTTCTTTGGAAGTTTTCGTTCCTTGTTTTTAGCTTTCCTTTCTCGTATTGACCTATCTGCTTCCTTTGTTTCAGGAGTTTCAAATTTCAGAGTATTTGAACTTCCTAATTGTTCATTAGATTCTTGATTTTTATCTTTTTTAGATGTTTCAAAAGAAGCTGGCTTCTTTTCCTCTTCTCCTTCTTTTTTCATGAACTTTTTTACGTTATTAAATATTCTCTTCAACTGATTTTCCCTTTTTTCAGGATTATTATGCGCATTACTTCGGTTATTATCAACCATAAAATCACATTCCTATTTTATTATGTTAATTCGCATACAAAATTAATGAATTTATTGAATAAGATAATAACATCACTAAATACAGTATCCAATCTTGTTTTTCTTAAAGACATATTTTATAGTGACATGGCAACACACTTACTAAAAATGCTAACATATTAACCGAACAGATACGGAATCTATGCTCTTCTTTATCTTTCAGTGAAACTTCCTTACATTTCATGGGTTCGTTTTTACTCTGTTATAATACTTTTTCACCTGACTCTTTTTAGCTAAATTATTTGTTAGTTATTTATGTATTTTGAAGAGTAGGTCATATCTTTTTACGCAACTTTCCAGTTTTGTTTTCTACGATTTTAGTGTATAGTGTATATTCATTGTTAATGCTATTTATTTTGAAAAGATTAATTGAGAGCTGTTTTCGATTTTTTCTCCGGTAATTTACCTTTTTTTCTCTAGCTCCAAAAGGGAATTTTTCCGTTTAAATCTTTTTTCTTTATAACTTGGCATTATATATAGTACTGAAATTGTTATATAGAAAGGGGAACGATAAAGATTTAGAATCTTTGTTACCGACAAAAAGATATGCTTTAATATTTTTAAAGTGTAACTACTTACAAAGATTATTTCGAAACTACCGTGGGGGAGGAGTCAGTATTAAGAGAAGGAGCAGGACTGATATTGCAGTAGATATTTTAAGAGTAGCAATGAATGGGGCGAAGAAAACTCATATTGTATATGAGGTAAACTTAAACTTTAATATTGCCCAGAAATACCTTGAAATGTTGAAAGAAAAAGAGCTTATCAGGCACGAAAATGGACTTTTTATCACTACTGACAAAGGAAAAGTCTTTCAGGAAATGGCTAAGGAACTCAAACTCTAAGCGAGTTTTCATCGATCTTTGATTTTTTATCAAATTTTCCCATCTTTTTCTTTTTTCCGATTTTTCAGTTTCGCTGTGTCTTATTTCGACCTTTTCCATTTCATGCGTTTCTTGAGTTACTCCATTGCAACTCTCAGCCGGGAAGCCGACGAGGAAAAGCTCTAAAGAAGTGATTTAGTAATAATGTTCCTTAATTATAATGCGTCCCCGTATATATAAAAGCAGTTTGGAAACATATATACTATGGCTATAAAGGCACTTTTTTTTAACTTCACATTTAAAAAGTTGCCTAAGGTATCGAGTACTCAAGCACCTATTAAGCCAGTGATTATTTTTAAAAAATCTAGTGTTGAAAGTCAGATAGTAAAGGTTACAGATCATAGAGCAGCTTTTGGGATCTTCTCAGATAAACGGAACGAAGGTGAACACACTTCTGGAAAAGTAAACATCCGTTATACTCCCGTTGCAACGATCCCTATCTTGTTTAGAGTACTTGCTTCTATCGCGACAATAGCAATTGAGAGACAGGGTAGGACTTACATGAAAGGATATGCAAAACCCGAGAAGTACCCCATTAAGGAAAGATTACAAGAGTTATTGTTACTGGAATTGAGGGCTGCGCACCAGACGCGTTCTATATGCGACACAACCTGGCATATATTTCAAGGTTGCCCAAGGAACATTCCATCCCTATAAACTTAAAATGCTTTTTGAGGAGACAAAGAAGGTAAACGAATTAATTTGACAGGTCTGAGTACAGTTGATTTCATATTTGCAAAATTTCTGAACGCTTTTACTAATCGAGGTGGGGTATCTGTTTGACTGATAAGGATAAAGAAACAATAAAATTGAAAGTTGCGGAAGCTGATCAACGGGATGTTGGAAAAGGCATTGTCCGGATAGACGAAAGCTTCCGGGAAAAGATGGGCCTCAAGCCCTTCGATGTTGTGGAAATCAGAGGGGGAAAATCGACTTCAGCTCTGATAGGGCGCCCATATCCAGGGGATTCGGGGCTCGACATTATACGTATGGATGGGCTTATCCGAACCAATGCGAGAACTGGTATAGGGGAATATGTAGAGATTCGCAAGGCTGACTGGAAAGAAGCAAAAAGTGTAACTCTTGCTCCTATAGCTAAAGGCATGCAGATTTATGCTCCTAGTGAGACCCTTAAAGCCGTATTCATGAACCGTACGGTTTCAAAGGGAGATTTTATTTCTACTACAAGTTTAAGGCGGTCCCGGGAACGGGAAACTTTCGGCAAAGGAGTTATGTTCGAAGATTTCTTTCAGGACTTTTTCGGCCAGGACTTCGGTCCATCTTTTGGGCTTGGAGAAATAAAATTGCAGGTAATCTCTACTTCTCCGTCTGGGATAGTAAAGATTACAGACTTAACGCAGGTAGAAATTTTGCCTGAAGCAACTGAAGTAATCCCTGAGCAGAATATTCCTTCTGTTATGTATGAAGATCTGGGTGGGGTCAAAGAAACTATTGGGAAAGTCAGAGAAATGATAGAGTTACCTTTGAAGCATCCTGAACTCTTTGACAGGCTGGGAATCGATGCTCCAAAAGGGGTACTGCTCCACGGTCCTCCCGGAACGGGCAAGACGATGCTTGCAAAAGCAGTTGCTAACGAGTCTGATGCCTATTTCATTTCTATCAATGGCCCGGAGATCATGTCTAAATATTACGGGGAATCCGAGAGGGCAATAAGGGAAATTTTCGAAGATGCAGAAAAAAATGCTCCTGCGATTATTTTCCTTGACGAGATTGATTCCATTGCCCCTAAGCGAGCTGAGGTAACTGGAGAAGTCGAAAGAAGAGTAGTTGCTCAGCTTCTCTCGCTTATGGACGGGCTTAAGGCTCGAAAGAATGTAATCGTTATAGGGTCAACGAACCGCCCTGAAGCTCTGGATGTAGCACTCCGTCGTCCAGGGAGGTTTGACAGAGAAATTGAGCTTAGAGTTCCGGATACTGATGGAAGGTTAGAGATCTTTCAGATCCATACCAGGGGGATGCCTCTTGCCGAAGATGTAAATCTCATGGATTTTGCTCAAATAACGTATGGGTTTGTAGGAGCTGATATTGCTGCTTTATGCAGAGAGGCGGCTATGAGTGCTCTAAGGCAAGTTCTGCCGAAAATCAATCTCAACGAGCCAGAAATTCCAGCTGAAATTCTTGATTCTCTCCAGGTAATAAGGGAAGATTTTGAGAATGCTCTTAAAGATGTCCAACCGTCAGCAATAAGAGAAATCCTAATCGAAGTGCCAGCTGTTAGCTGGGATGACATTGGAGGTCTGGATGAAGTAAAAATGTTACTTAAAGAAGTAGTGGAATGGCCTCTTAAGAATCCAGAATCTTACAGGGATATAGGGGTTGAAGCTCCTAAAGGTGTTCTTCTTTATGGCCCTCCTGGTACGGGAAAGACTTTGCTTGCAAAGGCAATAGCTCATGAATCGGATGCCAACTTTATCACAGCCAAGGGAAGTGACCTGCTTTCCAAATGGTATGGGGAATCTGAAAAAAGGATTGCTGAAGTCTTTACACGGGCAAGACAGGTTGCTCCTTCAATTATTTTTCTGGATGAACTCGACTCGCTTGCGCCTATTCGCGGGACCTCTACAGGTGAGCCTCAGGTTACGGCACGAATCCTTAACCAGCTGCTCTCCGAAATGGACGGGCTTGAAGAGCTCAGGGCTGTAGTAGTAATTGGTGCAACCAATCGCCCTGATGTTATTGATCCTGCACTTATCCGACCAGGTCGTTTTGACGAGCTGATTCTTGTTCCAATCCCTGATGAGGGAGCTCGCAGGGAAATTTTTAAAGTCCATACTGAGAAAATGGCGCTTGCAGAGGATGTTGATATTGAAAAACTCGTTTCCATGACTGATAAGTATACAGGTGCAGACATTTCAGCTGTGTGCAAAAAGGCAGGAAGGCTTTCTCTGCGTGAAGATCTTCACGCAAAAAGTGTCAGGCAAAGACACTTCCTTAAAGCAATAACAGAAACCGGTCCTTCAGTCACTCCTGATACGATGAAATATTATGAAGCTATAAAAGGAGAACTCAGGACAAGGAAATCTAAGGAAATAGAGAACCCTTCCTATATTTGAGCGAGAAAAATAAGAATATGGTTTTATCTTCTTATTTTTCCTGTCTTTACTTGCTTATTTTTCTTATAATTTCAATAATTTTTAAAATATTGGATTTATATTAACTGAGGTTTGAACTAGACAAATTCTTAAATTCCCTTCTTTTATACCCATTTCTATTGTAGAATTTTTTTCTCGAAAACAGCTATGTGGATTCAGTACGCTTATAATTAAACTTCAGAAATTATGTTAACCAATGATATTAAATATAATAATTACTATCGGTAATACATATGCAGCTTCCAACACCCGAAGATCTTAAAAAAAGAAGAAATGAACTCGGGCTTACCCAGAGTGATCTGGCTAAAAGGGCAGGAGTAAGTCAACCCCTTATAGCTCGTATAGAATCGGGAGATGTAGACCCCAGGCTTTCGACTGTCAGGAAAATCCTTGATGCTTTTGAGGAAGTTGAGAGGGAACAGCAGATTATTATAATAGATCTAATGCATTCCCCTGTAATTCATGTTTCTCCAGCTGATTCCGTGGAAGGAGTAGTAAACCTTATGCACACTCATGGTTTCTCACAGGTTCCTGTGCTTGATAATGGAATCCCGGTTGGAAGTGTTTCGGAAGACATGATAGTGAAATTGATGGCTGAAAGTAAGAAAAAATCAATTTCCCATTTGAAAGTTTCAGAGATAATGGGAGAATCTTTCCCAACAGTGTCTCCAGGTATTTCTATCTCAGTCGTCTCGCATCTACTGGAAGGAAATCCTGCTGTGCTGGTAGTAGAAAAAGGAGCAGTCATCGGCGTCGTGACAAAACATGACGTAATGACGCTCCTCCAGGGCTAATAATCGAAATCCGTTCTCCTTATAGGGCAGGATTTTGGATCAGACATGGAAAGCACATCAATTATATACTAGGATTCAATTAAACCTGAACTCTAAATTGGATTTAACATTTAACCTCTCCAAAGTAACTTATCTAATAAATTCTGTTGAAATAATCCAGAATAATATTATGATACTACAAGGATCCTTCGGCTGCATTGTATCATAATATTATTCTGGATTATTTCATTCTGCAGGATTTTAAAAAACATATAAATAACAAATTCTAAACAAATAACAAATCCAAACAAATGAAAAATAAAAATTGATCAAATTTTTGAAAATGTGGAGCATATAAATATGGATCTGGAAGATACTCTTCTCATGATGCCTGGTCCCGTAGCTGTTACACCCAGAGTCCTTAGAGCTATGTCAAAACCGATGATCAACCATCGGAGTGCGGAATTTGCCGGAATTTATACCGATTGCAGAGAAATCCTTTCCAGCGTTTTCCAGACAAAAAATGATATTTTCGTACTCAGTGGTTCGGGAACGGCGGGAATGGAAGCTGCTGTTGGATCTCTGGCTGGAAGCGGGGATAAAGTTGTTGCCATAGAAAACGGAAAGTTTGGAGAGCGGTTTAAAGACATTGCAGCTATCTATGCGGAAGTTGTTCCCGTTGTGTTTGAGTGGGGTCTTCCAATTGACCTTGAAGTTGTCAAGGAAAAGCTCGAAGAAGGAGCAAAAGCCATTACTCTTGTCCATAACGAAACTTCAGCAGGCATTCTTAACCCAGCCGCAGAAATTGGCAAACTTGCCAAAAAGTACGATGCTCTTTTTATTATGGATGGTGTGACCTCCCTTGGAGGAGATGATGTAAAGGTCGATGAGTGGGGAGTTGACGTTGCAATTGTAGGCTCACAGAAGTGCCTTGCAGCCCCTCCTGGACTTTCAATTGTTTCTGTGAGTGAAAAGGCTTTTGAGGTTATGAAGGAAGTAACAAAAAGACCTTACTATAATGACCTCCTTGCATATAAAAAGAGTGGGGACAAGCCCAGACCAGAAACACCTTATACTCCTGCAATTCCTCTGTTTTACGCACTTCAGGAAGCTCTACATATCGTAAAAGAGGAAGGGATGGAGGCAAGAATTAAGAGACACAGTGTCCTTTCCGAAGCTATAAGAGCAGCAGTTGCCGAACTGAATATTGAAATGTTCCCGCAGCTTAACGAGTACAGTCATTACTCTAATACGGTTTCTGCCATGAAAGCTCCCGCAGGCATTGATGGGGAGGATATAAAGAATGATATAAAGAAGCGAGGCATAATTATTGCAGGCGGACAGGAACGTCTTAAAAGCAAGATTTTCAGGGTAGGGTGCATGGGAAATGTGACCGGGAGGGATGTGCTTTCAACCATCCAGCAGCTGGAAATTGTGCTGAATAAGCGTGGTTACATTAACAGCCTGGGAGCAGGTACAGAAGCTGCAACCAGGGTTCTTGACAGGTCCTGAACAGAATATAATTATAGATCTAGATACAGGTAGAATAACATATCTACCAAAACTCTCAGGAAGACCCGGAAAAGATTTTAATCTTAAAATTCCGATCGGATTTACATGCCCACAATAGGAATTGCAGATACCACATTCGCACGCTATAATATGGGGCGTGCGGCAATTGACGAGATACAAAAAAATGTATCTGTAAAAATTAAAAGAGTAACCGTGCCAGGGATAAAGGATCTTCCGGTCGCAGCCAAAAAACTTATTGAAGAAGATGGATGCGATATCGTTATGGCTCTTGGAATGCCCGGCACTAAAGAACAGGATAAGATCTGTGCTCATGAAGCTTCTCAGGGCCTTATTATGGCCCAGCTCATGACCAATACTCATATTA
>JAMXLQ010000046.1 GCA_024280975.1 Methanosarcina sp. | reverse complement strand
TCACGCAAATTAGCGAATAACTTGATCTTTACCTCAGCCATGAGAGAAACTATTTCATCCTATCCCTTAAATATACCTATGCCTTATAAAGAAACAGCTATGTTGGAAGGTTTGGGGAATGATGCAGCAAGGTCAGGACTACAATATCGAAAACTTACAAGGGCTTTCTGAGAAAAAATATAAAACATCTGGATTTCTGATTCTCCTTTTTGCCCTGTTAATAAGATTGTTTGACCTTGGGGAACGAGTTTTCCATCATGACGAAAGTATACATGCCAGTTTTACCCTTAAACTTCTCGAAACCGGACAATATAAATACGACCCAGCCTATCATGGTCCTTTTCTTTTCCATTCGACTGCTGTTATCTTTCACTTTCTGGGAATAAACGACACGACAGCACGCCTGATCCCTGTCTTCTTCGGAGTAGCGGCAATTCTTCTACTCTTTTTGCTTAAGAAAGAACTTGGGGAAAGGGGGGTACTCTGGTCGGCTTTTCTGCTTTCTTTTTCTCCAAGCATGGTGTATTTTTCAAGGTTCTTCAGGAATGACATGATTATTGTTTTCTGTACCCTGGCTACTGTTATAGGGGGTATTCGCTACCTTGAGAACCTTCACAGCTCAAAGAGATACCCTTATCTTATCCTTGTCACTTTCTCTCTTGCTATTGCTGTATCTTCAAAAGAGAATGCCTATCTTGTTATTCTTATGTTTGGAGCCTATGCAGGAATTTATTTTTTGTACAGGCTTTATTCCGACTGGAAAAAAGAAAAATTGGGCCTTAAAAAAACTCTCTTTCTCAAAATTTCAGCCATTTCTCCATTTCTGCCAGAAATTCTGATTTCAGGCACTCTTTTTGTTTTTATCGTAATGCTATTCTATACAAGCCTTTTCAGAACCCCAGAAACTCTCTTCTCAATTGTTGAAAGGGCTTTTTCCCACTGGATGGAGATGCACAGAATTGAGCGCATAGGAGGCCCCTTTTATTTTTATGTTCCTATTCTTCTTGTATATGAGAGTCCGATTCTGATCTTTGGAATTGCAGGTATCGTTCATTTCCTGAAAAAGCAAGGCAAGAATGCCTCCTTTTTCCTGTTTGTGTCTTACTGGGCAATTGCGAGTTTGCTGCTTTATTCCTATCTTCAGGAAAAAGTCCCCTGGCTTGTTGTGCACATCGTCCTGCCTTTTGGGATTTTAGCAGGAGCTTATCTAGGGGATTTTTTTTCAAGGATGCCTGGCAGAAGGCAGGAGAATTTTTCAGATGCAGGAGTCATAAGTTCTGGAACAGACAAAAAATTCACATCCGGAATGAAGTATTCTAGAGCCCATATCCTTATTGCGGGGATTCTGATATTTACCCTGATAATATCCCTTGCCCAGTGCATTTCCGTGAATTTTTATAGAAGTATGGACCCTGATGAACTGATGACCTATTCACAGGCATCTCCAGATATCCGGGAACTTATGGAGAAAATAGGAGGGTTCAATCAGGGGCCAGAAACTCTAAGGATAGCCGTAGTAGATTCCGAAAATCTTTACTGGCCCCTGCCTTGGTACTTAAGGGACTATGAGAAAGCGGCGTATTACACAGAACCTCCGGCTAAAGCAGAATACGATGCAATAATCGTGCCTGTCGCATATCGGATGTATGACAAAATTCCGAAAGAAAAATATGCCTCATATAATTTTTTCTTACGTCCTGGAAAGGAGTTTATCCTTTATTATAATAAAAAACTTGAAAATGCAGAATAAAAAAAGGAGAAACTGAAAGAAAAAGTAGAATAAAACTTGATGAAGAAAAGGTAAACTAAAATTGGAATTGCACTGTAAACGATAAATCAGAATCCGAATAAACCTTCAGAAGACAAACTGAAATTCGAAATTTAAAAACCTGGATTAGAAACTTTAAATTACTCATAATTCGTTTTTCCGAGTTTTTTCTCCTGAGAACTTTTCCCTGAAAAATATTTCATAAGTTCCATGGAGATAAGCGTGGTAGAAGCAAGAACAAGTACCACTCCCAATTCAAAAAGAGAAAGTTGAACGGTCCTGAAAGCAGTTCGGAAAAAAGGGACATAAATTACTATCAGTTGCAGAATTACTGTTGTCAGGACTGCATAAACCAGAGGTTTGTTTGTAAAAAGCCCGAGGGAAAAGATCGAGTATCGATCAGAACGCCAGTTAAAGGCGTTAAACATCTCTGAAAAGACCACAAGCGTAAAAATTAGAGTTTGCAGTTTCTCTATTGGAAAATCTCTTTCAAGAGCCCATACTAAAACGATGAGAGCCTGAAGAGCAATCAACCCTCCAAGTCCCAGCCCGGCTGCAATTTCCCTGCGGGTGATAAGCCCTTCCTCAACGTTTCTTGGTTTCTGTCTCATAATACCGCTGTCTGGAGGCTCAACTGACAGAGCCATTGGAGGAAGCCCATCTGTAATCAGGTTAATCCAAAGGATCTGAACCGCAAGAAGAGGCAGGATTTGCCATCCCAGGATAGCGATCAAGACTATGAGGACCTCGCCAATATGAGCTGAGAGTCCATAAGTAATAAAATTTCTAATGTTTTTGAATATGTTTCGCCCTTCCTCAACCGCTGCAACGATGGACGCGAAATTGTCATCCGTGAGGATCATACTTGAGGCTTCTTTGCTGACATCCGTGCCTGTAATCCCCATAGCTATCCCCATATCTGCAGCCTTAAGGGCAGGGGCATCATTTACCCCGTCTCCGGTCATTGCCACGATATAGCCTTTTTTCTTAAAAGCGTCTATTACTCTCAATTTATGGGTAGGGTAGACCCGGGCATAAACCGAAACTTTTTCCACTTTGTCTTCGAACTCGGCATCCCCAAGGTTATCAAGCTCCGATCCTGTAAGAATGAGATCGTTTTCCTTCAAAATCCCGAGGTCCTTTGCAATTGCAGATGCCGTAATTTTATGGTCTCCTGTAATCATTACGGTTTTAATGCCTGCATCTGCACACTTCTGGATTGCAATCTTTACTTCCTCTCTTGGAGGGTCTCTCATGCCCATCAAACCTGAAAAGACCATCTCATTTTCAATTTCCTCTGTAGTATATTCTCCAAAAGAAATTTTTTTGAAGGAGGTGTCCTCATCAAGAGGGCGGAATGAGAGAGCCATAACCCTGAGGGCCTGGTTAGCCATTTCCCTGACTTTCCCTACAATCAACTGCCTTACCTCGGGAGATAAAGATCTTATTTCACCGTCGAGAAATATTTTCGTACATGAGCCGAGAATTACTTCAGGGGCTCCTTTTGAAAAAGCAATCAGTCCGCTAACAGGAAGGCTGCCGGAATTGGCTTCCAGTTTACTGAGGGTGGTCATTCTTTTTCTTTCGGAGGAAAAGGGTATTTCTGTAAGACGCGGATACTTTTGATCAAGTTCAACTTTATTAAGCCCAGCCTTCGTGGCAGCAACCAGAAGAGCTGCCTCTGTAGGATCTCCTTTAATCTCCCACTTTTCATTTTCCTTGTAAAGACCCGCGTCATTGCAAAGAACAGCCCCCAGTAAGAGAACATGAAGATGAACATCGTTAGCAGAAGCTTTTTTATCTCCTTTAAAGAACTCTCCTTCAGGAGAATACCCAACTCCAGTAACTTTAAAAATCTGCTTATTAGCGCAGATTCTTTCAACCATCATTTTATTTTGAGTAAGTGTGCCTGTCTTGTCCGAACAGATGACATTTGTGGCTCCAAGAGTTTCTACAGATGGCAGTTTCCTCACAAGGGCATGCCTCTTGATCATACGCCTTACTCCGAGCCCAAGCCCTACTGTAACAACAGCAGGAAGAGCTTCAGGGATAGCAGCAACCGCAAGGGCGACTCCCCAGAGAAACATATCAAGGAGAGGAAAACCATAAAAAACGCCAAGCATTGCAACAAAAGCTACAATTATAAGAGTCGCAGCCCCAATCCATTTGCCAAACTTGTCCAGGCTTTCCTGTAAGGGAGTTCTGGATCTTTCTATCGTTCCAAGAAGCCCGGCGAGCTCCCCAAAAGCAGTTCTCATTCCGGTTGCAGTAACAATTGCACTACCTCTTCCGTAAGCAATTGTAGTTCCTGTATAGACCATATTTGTCCTGTCAGCTTCAGGAGTTTCTGAAGGCAGGGCTCCAATAGTCTTCTGAACTGGTACGGATTCTCCTGTAAGGGAGGACTCGTCAGTTTTGAGATTGAACTCTTTAATAACCCTGGCATCTGCAGGAATGCGATCTCCTGTCTGAATCAGAATAGGATCGCCGGGAACAAGTTCTTTTGAAGGAACTTTTTTTTCTATCCCATTCCTTATAACGGTAGCTTCTGGAGAGGTAAGGGATCTTAGAAGCTCAATTGCTTTTTCGGCTCGATATTCCTGTACGAAGCTCAGAATGCCTGCAAGAAAAACCGTAAAAATAATTACCATTGCGTCAATTAGCTCTCCAAGTAGAGCAGAAACAATAGAGGCAATTATCAAAATAATAATCAATATACTTTTAAACTGTGAGAGAAACAGCTGAAGGATTGAGGTTTTTTCCTCTTCTTTAAGTTCATTTTCACCATATCCTTTAAGTCTTTTTTCTGCTTCCTCAGAACTCAGACCTGCTTCTGATACTCCAAGCTCTTCTAAAACGGAGTCAGTCTCCTGATCGTAATACATCCCTTTACCCCTCAAGCCTCTGGATTACGCAGAGATGTTTTTCAATTAATATATTCGCTTCTCTAGTATAACTTAGTTTAAAACATATATAGCGGTTAAGCATATCGATATGTTAAGTGAGTTTTGAAGGTACAGATCGCACGAGTCTTTGTGGAAAAAGAGATATAACACTTTAACTTTTTTTTCTATTAAGACAGGAGTTTGAAATCTTAATGAACCATCAAAATTTGGGTCAAAAGTTATAATAAATAAGGGAAAATCGGGTATGAAAATCGTAATTATAGGAAGTGGGCTTGCAGGACTTTCAGCCGGATATAAGCTCTGCAAAT
>JAMXLQ010000045.1 GCA_024280975.1 Methanosarcina sp. | reverse complement strand
CAATATGCTCAGAAACCGCTCCTTGAATAGCGATTACACCTATCTTCATAAAAAACACCATCTTCCAGAATTAATTCGTTACCTGTTAATCCAAAAATAAAAAATTGAATTGGTTTATTCTTACAGCCTGTAAGAAAGAATCCATTTTTAAAAATTAAAGCCTCAGCCCTCTTGAGCATAGCGAAAAGGGCATCGTCCTCCCGAGACGAAACTCGGGTAGCGAAAAGGGCCCCGTGCTCCCGAAGCGGAATTCGGGCGGGTTACCAGCCGCGTTCCTGAAGGGCTTCTTCGAGAGGGATCATGTCTGCGCTAATGCCTTTCATACCGGCACCCACGCCTTTTGAGATTTCTGCGAGTTTTGCAGGGTTGTCAAAATTGTTTACGGCCTCAACAACGGCTTTTGCCATCTTCTCAGGGTTTTCGGCTTTGAAAATTCCTGAACCTACAAAGACTCCGTCTGCTCCAAGACGCATCATAAGTGCTGCATCTGCAGGAGTCGCAACTCCGCCGGCTGCAAAGTTTACCACAGGCAAGCGCTGCATTTTTGATGTTTCAACTACAAGTTCGATAGGAGCTTCGATTTCCCTTGAAACCATAATCAGCTCTTCTTTAGTCTTCCCTGCAAGGGCCCTGATTTCTCCCTGAATCTGTTTCATATGCTTGACTGCCTGGCTGACATCTCCAGTTCCTGCTTCTCCTTTAGTCCGGATCATAGCAGCCCCTTCATTAATTCTTCGGAGGGCTTCTCCAAGGTTCCGAGCTCCGCAGACAAAAGGCACGGTGAATTGCGTTTTGTCTATATGGAAATAAGGGTCAGCAGGGGTCAGAACTTCAGACTCATCTACCATGTCAACGCCCAGAGCTTCTAAAATTTCGGCTTCTACAAAATGCCCAATCCTGGCTTTTGCCATTACAGGGATTGTGACCGTATCAATGATCTGCTGGACAATTTCAGGGTCGGCCATTCGGGCAACTCCACCTGCTTTCCTAATATCTGCAGGAACAGCCTGGAGGGCCATAACAGCAACTGCTCCAGCTTCTTCTGCAATCCTGGCCTGCTCTGGAGTTGTAACATCCATGATCACACCCCCTTTCTGCATACGTGCAAAGCCCCGCTTAATAAGTTCTGTCCCGTGTCTCAATTTTTCAAAGTCCATGAATGTCATCCTCTATATTTTGATATGATTTTAAAATCTGTGCTATGGGAAACTCTTTCCAAGATGAAATGACCCTTGGATCTTTTCCATTGACTGCAACCGACAGGTTGCGGTTTTCAGGTAGTATTTCTCCAGTGAATTGTAAATACGCTCAATAGTCAAAAGCATTATTTAAGTTATTCCTTATGAATAGATACAGATTAAACTAACTTAAAATGACTTGACATTTTTTCTTTTTCTTTTAACGTCAGTATTTCTTTAATTTAAAAGGTTAATTCTGCCTCTCTAGCCAATGAATTACACAGTCTTACTGAGACTTTTTAGCCTACTTCTATACTGTTACGTCTGAGGTTTATTTACACTATTTCTGTCTTCATATAATATATATGATCTTCTTCAGGTTTTGAGATATAAAGTTTTCTCAGGATATAGGGCAAACAGGACTCAAAAAGTCCTCTAAGTAAACTACAGGAAATTTTTTCAGGATTGCTCGCTTCACTTATTACATTCCCCGCATATGCCAAGACGAGCAACTTGGAACGTAAGATCTTAATAGATTTTGTACCTGAAGAAATGAGAACTTCACAGAAAAGTATCTGAAGTTGAACATCTTGGAGCTAAGAAGGAAAATTCCGTCAAGCCTGAATCACTCCGGCTTCTGATTTCAAGCTTGCAGTTACAGGTCTGACCACAGAGTATCTTTTGAGGAGAAGGTTATAAACTCTCAACCTGGATGAAGATATAATCCGTAGGCCTCAGGATAGAGACAAAATCCGTATACTCAACTGGGAGAGACAGATTATAAACCTTAATGTGGATGCAGTGGTTGCAATTTCAAAAGGGTCGATTAATCCGGTTCTTAAAGACTCTTAGTATATTTTACCAGATTTTTTTAATGATTTTCTATTCCACTCCGAGTCCCGGCTGCTTATAAACTCCTCTTCTTTTTTATACAAATTGAGTTTTGTACAGATGGCTACAGACACCCAGATCGTAGATGCAGGAATAAAAGTTTTTAAGAATTCGGCTAAAAAACTGAAATAAGCTATAGTATCGATACTATCGAGCCCGACAGCGAGAATAAGGCTGGAGAATCCGAATAGAAAAAGTGCAATAAAAACTCTCAAAACTCTTTGTTCAATACTTCCTGAATCATCAGGAAGCCCTTTTCGTAAAATCAGAACATATGCCACATTTGTCCCGAGGAAGAAACCTGCTACATCCGCACTTATTAAAGATAAAGCTGTAAGAACAGGAGGGACAACAAACATAAAAAAGTATAAAATTACGTTTTGGCGCCTGAGTACAAGGTCAAAATTCTCTTTTTTGAAAAAATCATCTTTCAGGGAACTTTTGAGAACTAAGGTAAAAACAATCAGGAGAATTAAACCTACCGTAGCTCCTCCAATCACGTCTCCAAGAAAATGCCTCCCTAGGTACATTCTCGAAAAGGCAACAAGTAATACCATAGCAGGAGCCATCCTTTTAATTACCTTGCTATTGAAAATAGCGGAACTTCCTCCCCAGAGTGTAGTCGTAAGTGCGACATGCCCTGACGGAAATCCGAAAGATGAATGGGTAAGTGTTTTTTGAAGGCGGAACGTATCAAGAACTTCTTTGCTAGGAAGTTTGAACACTCCTTCAGGTCCATCCCCACTAAAAGGCGATGTATTTTTTACTCCTGATTCAAGGTTAAAGACTCTATTATCCACAAAATCCGGCCTTGGAAAAGCGACTACTGTCTTAATGACTTCGGTAATTAACCCTGTCCAGATTAAGAGCTGGAACAGAAGAAAACCTTTCCGGAAATTAATCCCGAAAGTGATGCTAATTATTATGGCAGCTAAAAAAGCCGACGATCCCATTGCAGTTATCAGAATCATTAGGGATGTAAGCCAATCATTTCCAAAGGATTGCAGGTAGATTATAGGCTCAGTCTGAAACAAGATTTTGACTCCGGATTAAATATTTATCTGAAGATATATCCAGCTTTATGTAGAACTTTCTGGATAAAACTGGATGTCAAAGAACCCGTAAAAAGTTTATGCTGATTTTTTATTATTGAGTTGACGGCAGTGTCTATTTTGAACAGTCATTTTAAGTTTGTATTATTGGTTTTACCCTTTGGAGAATTTTAAATTTGTATTGCTGGCTTTACACTTATCTATGCTAAATCCTATTCAGTGCTGAACAAGATTACTGTGTCAGATTACTTTTCCATCCCCACGGATTCTGGCAGTTCCAGCTTAAAGTTACTGATAGATAACTTCTTTTCAGGGCACCTTTCTTCGCATCTTCTGCAGGCAGTGCCAAGACATCTGGCAGTATTGATCCGGACACTTTCGTATTTCCTGGAGAGAGCTTCTTCCTGGCATTCTTTCACACAGGTGTCACAACCGTTACACTGGATAGTAGCAATAAAATCCAATTGAGACTCCACGATTTCCAGGCATTTTCCTAATTCGTGGATATCCCTTTCATACTCTCTTTCAATAATGGTCTCCTGCAGTTTTTGCGGGATAGGCTGGATACCTGATCTTTCAAGGTTTGCATTATACTTTTCAAGCGGCATACCTTCATTCCATAGCGCTATTTCCTGGATGTAAATAGCTGAAAAAGTGGGGGAAGAGGCAAAAATGATATGATCTGGAAGGATCGATTTTTTCATTTCATTAAGGTATGAGAGATATTCGGGTTCAAGAGCAAGGTCTTTTGCAAGTTCCAGGGATGTATTTCCGCACTGGACTATCCGTTTCGCGGTTGCAGGCACAATGCCTGTAAAGCGGGCTTTTAGAGGGTCTACATAGGTTCCACTTGCCCCGCACATGTACATCGTTTCCAAGTCTTCGTAAGCTATCCCTGCCTCATGCATCAGAGTTAAATGGCCTGCTCTCAAGGCTCCAAAGGCTTTTCCGGCTTCTATTACGTCTTTTTCCGTAAATGTTATCCTCTTTCCCAGTAGAATTTTATCGCTTTCAATATGAGGAGGCTTTATTACGCCAGTTACAAGTCCTGCATACATAAGAGCAATTACTCCAGTGCCTGTAATTCCCTTTACAGGGTATCCGATGTCTTTAAAAGTTCCGTTGCGCAGATTGATTTTTGGCCCTTCTACCAACCTGAGTTTTTCATCAAGAACAAGCGCTTGCCAGCCTCCGGAAAGCCTCAAGTCAGCAATCGCTCCAGGTGTTGCCAGCATTCCTTTGCTAATCTGCTGTCCTTCGATGGCAGGACCTGCAGCAGCCGATCCTGTGTATATTTTGTCGCCTACCTTCAGGGCCATCTCGGCATTTGTCCCGTAATCCGTAACCGCGCAAGTTTCTTGAGCATCTAGAAACCCAGTCTTTATCATCATGGCAAGAGCATCAGCTCCGATTTCATGTCTTACCGAAGGTGGGATAACTACATCAACATCCTCATAAAGCCCTATTTCATTTCCTGAGACGATGTGCCCGTCCCTTTTTGGAGGCTTTAAATTTATTTTTCCAAGAGCATTTTTTCCCGCAAATGCAAGATCCCGGATTTCTATTCCTTCGAATAGCGACAACTGGATCGGATTTCCACAAACAGCTATGCGCTTTAGGTTTTTTGGTTTAAGGTTATTTATCAGGGAGTTTATGGCTGAGATAAGAATCTTATGGGCTGTTGCCTGCCCATATCTGATCGCAAAGTCCATATGGTCAACGACGTTTGCACCCGGAAGCGGATTTCTGGACAAAATTGCAGTCCTAAGAACAGAAGAGTCCATAAGATTCAGGAGCTGGGCTCTAATCCCACTGGTACCTATATCGATATTTATTGCTTGATCCATTTCTATTCCAGGATTTGTTAGAGTTTTTGTTCATCCTTTCCCTTTCTGCGTTTTCTTATTATTTTGGTTTTTTAGGTTTTGCTATTTTTTTGCGATCTCTATTTATTCACTTTACATTTATTTCTAAATTTAAAGATTCAATAAATGAAGGAGAAATAAAAACCGAGTACAAAAAAATAAGAAATGGGAAGTTAAAGTAAATCAGTGAAGTTCCTTGCGGACTTCTTTCCAATTCTTCCCTGCACAGATCTTTTTTGCGATTTTCACTGCATCAAGTGGAGTTTTTCCATATACCGAGTTACCAAAAGTCTCGACGAAATTCTTGTCCATAGCAGCTCCACCACAAGCTACAGGAACGTCTTCGGAGTCCAAGATCTCTGCAAGCCCTTTAAGGCCTTCTTTGGTTGTACTCATAAGAGTTGTTCCGATAACAAGGTCAGCATTTGCTGCCTTTACGGCTTTAACAGCTGCTTCTACTGTTACGTCTTTTCCAAGATCAACTACCTCGAAACCATTTGCCCTAAGAATAGCAGCTACAATGTTCTTGCCTATATCATGTACATCTCCTTCAATAACAAGAGATACCACCTTTCCCTGGGAGGGTACTTCGCCTATCTTCTCTTGGCAAAGTTTCACCCCTCCGATAAGGGCCTCATTTGCCAGCAGGATTTCAGGCATATAGCTTTCTCCTATGTCGTAAAGCTCACAGACAGTCTGGATTCCGGGCATAAGGGCATTTAAGACCAGGTCTGTTGGGTCTTTTCCTTTTCCAAGTAAGGCAGCTGTGAGTTTTACTGCTTCAGTGCTGTTGCCCTCAATCACAGCTTCTGTCACAGCTGCATATTCGGGATCTTTCGACCTGTTCTGCTCTTTAATCTGGTTGACAGTGTTCACTTCTTTACTCCTGTCTCCAAGATCCACCCCGATGCCTATCATAATTCCTTCATCAATGAGTTTTTTAAACTTTGCAGGCTCTTTTTCTTTCATCTCGAAGATCTTCTGAAC
>JAMXLQ010000044.1 GCA_024280975.1 Methanosarcina sp. | reverse complement strand
AGAAATACTAGATTATTTTGAGACTGTTACTGCAAATCCGGCAGCTTTTCTAAATGATGTGTCTGATGGTCATGTTACACTAAAATTGTTAGGGCAAGAATTCAAACTTAATCTTCAGGAAATACATATAGTAAGTGATGATGCAGTAATTATAACAGAAAATGGATCTAGAATCCCTGCTCCTAAAACCTATTCTTATAGAGGAACCGTTGTTGGTAAACTAAACAGTAGCGTTACACTAACAGCGGGAGATGATGTTCTTATAGGAGAAATAAATCTTGAAAATAAAAGTTATTTTATTGAGCAAACCAATATGACATACAATGGAAAAGTTGTCCACGTCGTGTATTCGTCCGACGCATTCAAGGAAAGGGAGATCTTAGAATATTGCACTGATGACGTAGTATATTGTACTGATGAACCTGCTGAAAAAACATCAAACCTATCTATATTTGGAGAAAAAAACACTGGAGAGCTCAATAACTCAGACAGTAAGGATTCTGAGTCTGGTTATGAAAGTACCTCAAATGGGTATAAATCAAATAAGAGCGACTCTACTCCAGGTTTTGGATTATTCGGAAGCTTGGTTTGCCTGTATAGTGGATGGAAACTAAGGAAAAAGTAACGCAGAGATGAATTCATATTTTAATATGAACTCTAATAAATTGAATTAAATAATTTCCAAATAATAAGAGATTAAATCTTCTCTTATTCTTTCACAAGGAAAGGATTGTAAATGCGGAATTATAAAAGACTGCTTCTATTTTTGTTAACTATACCCTTAGCTGCAATCGCTGGTTATTATTTGTTAACATTTCTTCTTGTTGGTCCAGCAGATGATAATTTTTTTGAGTTAAAAAACCACGATGTAAGAACCCACGAAGTATCGGTTGAAATACTCAATTCTCATAATGAATCCATATTTAAGGAGTCGTATAAGCTCCTTCCAGACGAATCAGTCTCAAGAATAAAACCGTTTAATCTCAAAAATTCTTTTGAACAGAAAAAGTATACATTCAAAGTTGTACTAGATAATGGAGTTGCAGAAGAAAAAACCTCAATATCTTTGCATCGCTGGAGCACAGCTACTATAGATATATATTGGGATTACAAGACTCCGATAATGATAGGGGCAGAGACCGTTTAAATGGATAATTTCCTACTTTTCAATAAGCTCGCCAGAATGTGGATTTGCATTTATTAGTTAATGAATTTATTATGCCATTTTGACTTTTAAATATTTTATTTGATAATAAATTGTCAAGAAACTTAGATAGAACAAAAATTCCTGAGATTTGATATTTTTCTTTTTACAATTTTTCATATGAAATGGCAGAATATTAATATTACTTTATTAATATGACTTTTCAGGTTTTAAATCCAGATCTTTCGAGTCTTAAACGGAGAATTCCCGGTAAAATAATCTAGCCGTTATTAGGTCTTCAAACTAGATTTTAACTTTATAATTATCGTTAATTTGTAAATCTCATTAAACTTTGACTGCCATTTATAAAAACAGCTAATTTATGATTGCCATGACAAATGCACCAAGGCTTATCGCATGGGAACTGACTGCAGGGTGCAACCTGAACTGCGTACACTGCAGGGGAGCTTCCACTTCCTCGGTTCCGACAGGCGAACTTACAACTGATGAGGCTAAACATTTCATTGATGAGGTTTCAGGGCTTGGAAAACCCATTCTCATTCTAAGCGGAGGCGAGCCTCTAACCAGGCCTGACGTTTTTGAAATTGCGCGTTACGGCACTGATGCCGGTCTCCGAGTCGTGCTTGCGACAAACGGCACACTTCTTACACCTGAAATTGTGGCAAAACTGAAAGATGCAGGCGTCCAGCGGCTCAGCCTCAGTATTGATGGAGCAACTGCAGAAACGCACGATAATTTCAGGGGCATGCCCGGAGCTTTTGGAAGAACACTTGCAGGCATAGGAGTTCTCAGGAAAGCGAATTTTCCTTTCCAGATCAATACTACGGTCTCAAAACGCAACCTTAATGAGATTCATAAAACTTTTGAGCTTGCAAAAGAGATTGGAGCAGTTGCATATCATGTCTTTTTCCTTGTGCCCACGGGTAGGGGAGAGGAATCCGATGAGGTTTCCCCTGCAGACTACGAGTGCATTCTCCACTGGTTCTATGCTATGCAGAAAGAATCGGAAATCCAGTTGAAAGCAACCTGCGCCCCCCACTATTTCAGGATAATGCGCCAGCAGGCGAAGAAAGAAGGCATTGAAATCTCGGTTAAGACTCACGGCTATGAGGCAATGACAAAAGGCTGTCTCGGAGGCACGGGTTTCTGCTTTGTATCAAGTATAGGTGAGGTGTATCCTTGCGGCTACCTACCTGTACTTGCTGGCAATCTCAGAGAGCAGCCCTTCAGGGAGATCTGGGAAAACTCCGAAGTCTTTGCAAAACTCAGGAATCCTCAGGAACTTAAGGGGAAATGCGGAATTTGCGAATACAAAAATGTCTGTGCTGGCTGCAGGGCAAGAGCTTATGCTGCTACAGGCGATTATCTTGAAGAAGAGCCTTACTGTATCTACAGGCCCCGAAAAAATGGTAGTGATCGAGATGATTGACATTGAAAATTATAAAGATCGGCTCCAGAAAGAGGCTGCCGATTTTTCCTGTCATATGGATCCTTATGGCGGGGAAGTTCCGGTAATAGAACTTGATGAAACCGACAAAAGAATCCTCAACCTTATCCAGCAGGAAGTCCCCCTCGAAGTCGAACCTTTTGCAAGGTTAGGCGAGATTCTCGGGCTTCCGGAAATTGAGGTAATTGAAAGGCTGTGTGAACTCAACAGGAAAGGAGCAGTAAGAAGGGTAGGCCCTGTCCTCAGCACGAGAAATATTGGGGGCGTAAGTACTCTTGTGGCCCTGAAAGTGCCCGAGTCCCGCATAGAGGAAATTGCTATTTTTATTAACGAGTATCCCGAAGTTTCCCATAATTATCTCAGAAGTGCTGCACAATATAATCTCTGGTTTACGCTTTCTGCTCCTAATAAAAACAGGCTTGAGAAGATTCTCAGCGAAATTCGGGAGAAAACAGGTTGTCCTCTTCTTGATCTTCCTACAAAGCACCTGTTTAAGATTCAGGTAAAGTTTGATATCAGGTGAAATTATGGATATAACGGATGTAAAACTGCTAAAACTAGTGCAGGACGGAATTCCAATCACTCATTCTCCTTTCAAAGGATTTGCTTCTGAACTTGGAATCAGTGAACAGGAGGTTGTTGACAGGCTTAAAAGCCTCCAGAAAGCTGGGAAGATCCGTCGCTTTGCGGCTTCAATCGGGCACAGAGCCATAGGCATAAAAGCCAATGCAATGTGTGTCTGGAATGTTCCTGATGAGCAGATCGAAACGGTAGGGAATATCATGGCTGAATTTCCCGAAGTTACGCACTGTTATGAACGCCCCCGCTATCCTGAATGGCAGTACAACCTGTTTACAATGGTCCATTCCTATAACCCCGAAGATTGTGAAAAAGTAGCTGAGAAGATTTCGGAAGCTACAGGGATTAAAGACTATACCATTTTCTTCAGTGAAAAAGAGTTTAAGAAAACTGGAGTCAGGCTTTAAGAGTCAACTAATTTATTTTGATTAATGAATTTTATATTTTTGAGGTCCCTGAAAATGGCTGAAACAAACAATTTTCTCCCGCTTATGCTTGACTTGTCTGGCAGGAAAATTGTTGTCTTTGGGGGAGGCTCGGTTGGAGAACGAAAAGCTGAACTTTTTTCAGGCTGTGCAGACACCCTTGTTGCCAGTCTTGAATTCTCCCAGCGGTTGCAAGAACTTGAAACTTCAGGACAGGTGAAGCTTGTTCGGCTTGACCTACTTGCGGCTTCGGATTCCGAACTTCGGAATATAATTTCAGGAGCTTTCCTTGTCATCCCTGCAACAAGCAATTTTGAACTTAACCAGAAAATCACTGCTATCGCACGTGAGAGCGATATTTTGATTAATCAGGTAGACACTTTAGGTAGTGTTGTAATCCCTTCAGTAATAAAAAGAGGAGACCTTGTAATCGGGATTTCCACTCTCGGCCACAGTCCCGCAGTCTCAAAATATACCCGCAAGCAAATAGAAGGCCTGATAACTCCCGAATATTCTGAGATGATTCGGCTCCAGGATGAGCTTAGGAGCTATCTCAAGCAGCATGTAGCAGAACAGAGGCAGAGAAAGGCAATTCTCTGGAAAATCCTTGAAAGCGAGTTTGTCTGGAATGGCTTTTCCGAGTCTTATGAAACAGCAGCCGAAAGGGCATACGATATAATTTCAAGTTGCCTTGAAAATTCCAGCAGGTAAAGCCTGGCAGTGGCTAAGAATGAGAAGAACTTTCAAAGAATTTCCCTGAATAAAAATACTCTGAATTCAAACACTCTGTAAATGGAAACTTTAAATAAAAATACTCTGTAACTAAAAATTCGTTTAGTGAAAAAAGGCTGAGGAGTTCTGGACAAAGTTTAATTTACAACTCCTTATATTATTCCTTATATTAATTCTACTCCCCTTATCCATTCTATCCGGAGGCTCTCTGTGACAGAAATCTCAAGTATGGTCATATCCCATAAAAAAGCAAAAATTGAGGAAATGGAGTCCGCCTGGCACGGAGATCTGGACGGGCTGCTCCACCACCTGCGTAATCATGAGTACGTTTACGAGTGTGTTGTATTAAAAACCTGCAACCGTGTTGAAATCTACGTTGTTTCCCCCAAAAGCAGCAGTGTACTTTTCTCTTTTGCAAAGGAAATGGGAGCTTCCACCCACATTATAGATTTCTATGGACATGATGAGTCCCTCGAGCACCTGCTCAGACTTTCTGGAGGGCTTGAGTCTATGATCGTAGGAGAAGACCAGATCCTTGGACAGATAAAAGACCTCTATGCATATTGCAAGAAAAAAGGGACAACTGGAAAAATCCTGGATACTGCCTTTGATAAGGCTATTCAAGTTGGAAAACGTATACGCAATGAGACAAAAATAAATAAGGGTTCGGTTTCCATAGGTTCTGCGGCTGTGGATCTTGCAGAGGACATTCTGGAAGGGCTCACGGGAAAATCTGTGCTCGTGATAGGAGCAGGAGAGATTGGGGTCCTTGTAGCAAAAGCCCTGGCTGAAAAGGACATCGAGGCAATCTACATTGCTAACCGTACCTTCAAAAAAGCCGAAGAAATTGCTTATGAACTCGGAGGACACGCAGTCAGGCTCAATGATGTTCAGGCTCAACTTAAAAATGCTGATGTTGTAATTAGTGGCACAGGCGCTCCTCATTACATTTTAACCCGGGAAATGATCAAAAAAGCGATGATAAACCGCGATAAAGCCCGTAAACTCCTCTTAATCGATATAGCAAATCCCAGGGATATCGAGGAATCCGCTGCTGAACTTGAGAATGTAGAACTATGTAATATTGACAATCTTAGGGTAATTAGTGAAAGAACTCTCAAAATGAGAAAAGAGGAAGCTAAAAAAGCCGAAGATATAATTCAGGAAGAAATCAGGCTTTTAAATCTCCAGTACAAGCGCCAGAGAGCTGATAAAATTATTTCTGACCTTTACAGGCAAGTGTACGATGTCAGGATTCGGGAAAGGGAAAAAGCAGTCAACAGGCTCTCTGCTTACCATACTATAGGGGAAATTGAAACCGAGGTGCTTGACGACCTTACCCATTCTATTGCAAACAAAATTCTTGCCGAGCCTACTAAAGTTCTTCGTCAAGCCGCGGAACTCGAAAATGGGGAATTCCTTGATGTAGTTTCAAGGATCTTCTGCCTCGAAAAAGAGAAAATAAAGGTTGAAAAAATTAAACCCGATTGCGGAAATGAGTTAAATCGAATTTCTGAAAAAGGCAACTCCTAAGAAAATAATCAGAATTTATATCAAATTATCAGTAACAGAAGTGATCAAATGTTTCCAGATGTAAGGTTGAGACGATTGAGAAAAGGAAAGATCAGGAACCTTGTGCGTGAAACTACTTTATCCGTGGATGCCCTGGTCCAGCCTATTTTTGTAAATGAAAATATCTACTCTCCTGTTGAAATTCCTTCCATGCCCGGAATATATAATATCCCTCTCTCTGAGGTTGCAAACGAGGCAAAAGAGATTGCAAACCTCGGAATTCCCGCAGTAATTCTTTTTGGAGTGCCTGCATTTAAAGACGCCAAAGGCAGTTCCTCATATGGCGAAAAGGACATTGTTCAAGAAGCTGTCCGGAGGATCAAGGCCGAGCTTGGAGATAAGCTTGTGGTGATCACGGATGTTTGCATGTGTGAATACACAAACCATGGGCATTGCGGAATTGTTGATTTAGAAAAGAAAGAAATCCTGAATGATCCGACCCTTGAGGTTCTCGGAAAGATCGCAGTGAGCCATGCAAAGGCAGGCGCTGATATAGTGGCTCCGTCATGTATGATGGATGGGATGGTAGGAGCTATCAGGCAAGCGCTTGACCTGAGCGGATTTGAGAATATTCCGATTATGTCCTATGCCGCAAAATACCATTCTTGCTTCTACGGGCCTTTTAGGGAAGCTGCCGAGTCAGGATATTCTTTTGGAGACCGCTCCACTTATCAGATGGACCCTGCAAACAGCAATGAAGCTCTCAGGGAAGTAACACTCGACGTAGCTGAAGGCGCAGATATAATAATTGTAAAGCCAGCCCTTCCTTACCTTGATATTATCTACCGGGTCAAGACGGACTACGGAATGCCGACAGCTGCATACAACGTAAGTGGGGAGTATGCCATGATCAAAGCCGCCGCAGCTAATGGCTGGCTTGATGAAAAGAAAGCAATATACGAATCCCTCATTTCCATCAAAAGGGCAGGAGCTGACATTATCATTACCTACTTTGCAAAGGATGCTGCCCGCATGCTGAAGTAAGCGCCTTTTTTTCAGGCGCTCCTTCTTTTCAGAAAGTTTATTTCGTTTTTCCCTCTTTCCGCCTTTCCTGTCTTTGGAGCCTATCGCTCATTCCAGTTACAAACCCATCAAACCATCAATAACTGCTTAATAGGGGAAGGTTCTGTTATAAGATAGAAAAAGAACACAGTAGGGTGTAAAACACCTTTACTTCAAAGTGCAATTTCATATATAAAATCCGTTTAATATTTATTTAGTTTAACATAATTCGGTTAGTATAAATTCAGTCAGATATGTAATTTAAGTTCAATCCTGAACTTAACTTAAATTCCAAAGCTTAACTTAAATTTAAGAATATTCTTACAGATTTTCAGTCCAATCCGGTGAGATTTCCATGATATCTGAGGTAACACTTGAGAAGTCCAGACAGATGTATGAGAAAGCAAAGGCCCTTATTCCGGGTGGGGTAAGCAGCCCTGTACGTGCAATCAAGCCCTATCCTTTCTATACGACATCAGCTGACGGCTCAAAAATAAAGGACCTTGACGGGAACGAATATATCGATTACTGTCTGGCTTACGGCCCTGCAATTCTTGGGCACAATCACCCTGTGATAAAAGAGGCTATTAAAACCCAGCTCGATAAAGGCTGGCTCTACGGAACCCCTACAGAGCTTGAAGTAACCCTTGCAGAGAAGATTATAGGATATTATCCCAGTATCGATATGCTCCGCTTTGTGTCTACAGGCACGGAAGCTACAATGAGTGCTCTTCGACTTGCCCGTGGCTTTACAGGCCGAAACAAGTTTATCAAAATTGAAGGCGGGTTTCACGGTGCCCATGATGCAGTGCTAGTAAAAGCAGGGTCAGGAGCTACAACTCTTGGAGAGCCCGACTCTCTTGGAATTCCTGCAGATTTCACAAAGTACACCCTGCAGGCTCCATATAATGATATTGAAGCAATGTCCGAACTTGTGGAGAAGAACAGGGATGAGCTGGCTGCGATTATTATTGAGCCTGTACTTGGAAATATAGGTCCGATAACTCCCCTGCCTGGGTATCTGGAAGAACTCAGGAAGCTTACTTTGGAAAACGATGTGCTTCTTATATTCGATGAGGTTATTACCGGATTCAGGCTCGCAATGGGAGGGGCACAGGAGTACTTCGGGGTCGTGCCTGATATGACCACCCTTGGAAAGATCGTGGGTGGAGGACTACCTATAGGGGTTTTTGGAGGCAGGCGAGAAATCATGGAAATGATCTCTCCATCCGGCCCGGTCTACCAGGCAGGAACTTTCAGCGGAAGCCCCTGTTCCGTAGCTGCCGGTATTGCAGTACTTGACTATCTGGAACAGGAAAATATTCACAAAAAAGTTAATTCGAAAGGCGATTACATACGGGCTGTACTCTCTGAGATCGTTGAAGATGAAGGTCTTGATTACAGCGTATGTGGAATTGCTTCAATGTTTAAGATTTTCTTTGGAGCCGAACCTCACAATTACCAGGAGGCTCTGAAGTGCGACAAAGAGGGTTATCTTGCTTTCTTCCACAGGATGCTTGCAAGTGGGATATTCCTTCCTCCGTCTCAGTTTGAAACCAACTTCGTCTCTGCAGCTCACAGTGATGAGGACATCGAAAAAACCCTTAAAGCATATACCGAAAATCTCTGAGCGGATTTGCATCTTTGAAAACGAGGATTCCATATGATCATAGGTACGCGGGGCAGCCAGCTTGCGCTCGCCCAGGCCGAGAATGTTGCACGCCTTTTGAAAGCGCAGGGCGTTGAAACAGATTTGAAAATTGTAAAAACCAGTGGAGATCGATTTACTGATCGGCCTCTGCACGCAGTATCAAGCGGAGTTGGGGCTTTTGTCCGGGAACTGGACGAAGTTATGCTTGCAGGAGAAATAGATATTGCTGTCCATTCCATGAAAGACATGCCAACGATTCGCCCACCGACCCTTCCAACCGCTGCCGTTCTTAAGCGGGACACCCCATTCGATATTCTGCTGACTTATGACGGGACACCTCTGGATGAACTGCCTGAGCAGTCTATTATAGGCACCAGTTCCCTGAGAAGGGCTGCCCAAGTCAAGCGCTACAGGCCCGACCTTGTTACACAGGATTTAAGGGGCAACATCGATACAAGGCTAAAAAAGCTCAAAGAAGGGCAATATGACGGCATCCTGCTCGCTAAGGCGGGGCTTGAACGCATGGGCTGGGAACTTGAAGGAGAGATTCTTTCTCCCGATTTCTTCTGCCCCTCTCCTAACCAGGGTACGGTTGCAGTTGTCACAAGGGCAGGCACGGAAGCTGAATCTGCAGTTTCCAAACTTGATCATACCGATAGCCGGATAGCCACCGAAATCGAGCGCATCCTGATTTCCGAACTTGGAGGAGGTTGTACTACTCCTATAGGTTCATATGCCGAGATTACCCCTGACAGGAAAGAAATTCACATTCGGGCCGAGGTCCTTTCCCTAAACGGAGAGGAAACTGTCGGGATAAACGAATTTATTCCTATGGCAGGAGGTATTGAAAAAGCCAGAGAACTCGGAAAAAGGCTTGTACAAATGGGCGGGAAGAGACTGGCTGAAGAAGCGCTCTTGCAACTTTCCGGAAACTCGTGCGACTCAGATAATTTATACGAGTGATTATACAAATGATACCTACAGGGCAGAAAGGAGCCAGCTATGTATACTCTTACCGGACTTAAACTGAAAAACCCTACCATTCTTGCAGCCGGGGTGCTTGGCACAACAGGGGCGTCTCTGTGCAGGGTTGCACGTGAAGGGGGAGCAGGTGCGGTTGTAACCAAATCAATAGGTCCCACGCCTAAAACCGGGCATTCCAACCCAAGCATGGTCAAGCTTGATTGCGGATTTTTGAATGCCATGGGACTTCCGAATCCTTCCTATCCTGGCTTCCTCCAGGAACTCGAAATTGCAAAAAAGGATTCTGGAGTCCCAGTAATTGCAAGCATCTTCGGCGGAAGTCCTGCCGAATTCAAAGAGGTCGCCGAGGGCTTGCTTCCTGGAAAGCCCAATGCTTTCGAGCTTAATGTGAGCTGTCCACATGCAGAAGGGTATGGAGCTGCCGTTGGCTCTAACCCGTGTCTTGTAGAGGCAATTACAGCCGCAGTAAAAGACGTAGTGAATGTGCCTGTATGGGTTAAGCTTACCCCTAATGTTTCTGATATTACATGTATAGGAAATGCGGCTGAATCTGGAGGAGCAGATGCGGTTGTTGCAATTAATACCGTAAAAGGGATGGCTATAGATATCGAGTCCGGATATCCTGTCCTTGGAAATCGTTCAGGCGGACTTTCAGGAAAGGCTGTCAAACCCGTAGCTGTCAAATGTGTTTATGATCTCTATACGGCCCTGGAGATTCC
>JAMXLQ010000043.1 GCA_024280975.1 Methanosarcina sp. | reverse complement strand
AAATCAAAGAAAATATACTTTCTTCTGATTATTTTAGGATTTGCCGTTTGCGGATTCTTAGGCTACATGGCTGTAGTAAAAGGAGAATGGAACGGATTTCTGCTATGGGTTTCCCTGCTTCCCTTCATATTTATCACTGAGTGGAAGCAAAAAACCCAGTTCTGGGACCTGAATACGCAGCTGTATATCAAGACTAAACACAAAAAATGGTACGAATGGGATTCTTACTATTCTCTAATCACGGACGAAGTCTCGGCTGCAGAGATTAAATCATCTATTGAAAGGCATCGTGAAGGCGCATGAAATGGTTTTTGTGAAATACTTTAAAAAATTGATGGGATGGAGCCCGACAAAAAACTCCCTCCAGAATGAAAGGCAGGAAGGTTGTTTCTCGGACCTTAAATTAGAAAATGAAAATATTCAATTGAGCTCTCCTGCGGATCTGCAAGAAGGTAGAAATCTTAAGGTGAAGGCTAGCCTCTTTGACTGGTGGTGGGTATCACGGTTATTAATAATTACTTTTTTCACATTAATAATTTCCTTGCTTTTATGGACATTTAGTCCTGAAGATCCTTATTTAATCATATTTTCAGGCCTTATTATGTTTCTTCTACCTCTTACACTATTTCTTACTCGCCCTAATGCTGCCACAATAACTCCAGGAAAAATCAGAATTAAACAACCTACGCGTAAGCCCATTGTGATAGAAAAAGAAGATATCACGCAAATTTCAGTAAAAAAGAATGAGGGTCATTCCCTGCGCTGGTTGATTCGGTTATTTTGTGTTATTGCAATACCGCTTGACTTTATACTAGGAATACCAAGGAACTTGCAATACATTAAATATATCGAAGTATCGTTTTCAAACTATGTTGATTTCAGTCTATTTCTGGGACATCTTGCGGCAGTAACAGTTTTACTTGTGCTATTTTACAATGGCGAACTCTTAACGCCTTATCGGTGGGCCCTTAAAGTTACTACATGTTCAAATCTGAAACCTTGGTTATATACCAATAATCCTGAAGAGCTTACAAGTTTCCTCAAAAACGAAAGGGATAAAAAATGAAATAAAGGACGTTTTGAAGGCTTATGAAATGACTTTGGGAAAATATTTTAGAAAATTTATGGGATGGTGCCTTATAAAGAATTTTATCAAAAAAGAAGGGAAGAAAGACGGATGTTTTAGTTTTGAACTGGAAAAATGGGGTCAACCAGTACCTTCTCCTACAGATTTGCAGGAAGGTAAAATTTTGAAAGGGCTAGCTCTGTATAGAGGCTACAGAATTGTGAAAATCATCGTTACATCGTTAATAATCAGTTTAATTTTGGGATTATACAGTCCTGCAGACTCTTTTTTCCATCTTTTTTCTTTCTTAATCCCGTACTGGCTTTTTGGCCTTAATCCTTTATAATCGTACTACTGTGCTGCTAACTCCTGAGAAAATAATTATTCACAGGCATCTGTTCAGGTCTCTCGTGTTAAGGAAAGAGGATATCGTGCAAACTTCAGTATCTAAGAACAAAGGCAATTCTTTGCGTTGGCCACTACGTTTGTTGATCCTTATTGTTCTTGCAATTCAACTATGTCATACAATAGAAAGTATAGCTAGGGATTTACGGATGGAAGGAGCACCGGCTTTCGTAATACTCAGCTCAATTATGGTAGACTTCTGGACAGTGGCATTTGCCTTTGTACTTTATTACATCTTCGAACTCACAGTGCCTTATCAACAGATCCTTAAAATTACTACACGCTCAAACTTAAATTTGGAATTCTATACTGAAGAACCGGAAGAAATTATGACGGTCTTCAAAAATAAGAATGAGCAGAAAATCAAAATGAAGAAAAAATAGAAGAACTATCCTGAAATTGAAATTCCCTGAAACCGGAATTATTGGATAAATCACAAATAAACTCATTATTTCAAACTTTTAATAAGCTCCTGAAAGCGCTTTTCGTCCACAAGTTTCTGAGTTTTGAGCATCCTTTTAAATTCGTCTGCACTTTTTTCCCCGCTTTCCCCTCAAGTTTGTCTTTTAATTCCATTGAAGCCCTTAAAAGTCCAGTTGCCTCTTCATAGAGAGCTTCAGCCTCTGATTTTGTAAGTTCTTCGGTCTCCAGCAGTTCTTCGTCTGCCTTTGACTTTTCGTTCAGTTTTGGGATAAGAGCTCTGATTTCGGCAGCTTTATCTGTATCCAGTGATTCTTTTTCGCTCAGCTCTCGAACCATGTCCCTGAGCCTGTACTCGCGACCATCAACTTCTACGCTTTCAGGGATTTTCTTCCCTGCCCAGGCAAAATCACTCCTGAGGCTCCAGAGAAATTTATTGCGCTCTTCATAATCAAGATATTCTTCATCTGCTTCTTCAGCATCGTTATAGCTTTTTATCATGAGCAATTTCCCCTGAAAATATAGCAGTTAAAACTGAGGATCAATTATAACTATTGAGATATTCAGAACACTTCATTGAAATATTTCCTGATCGCTTCAGTTCTATGAGAAGACTCCGAGATAAAGTAAAAATTGATTTTAGCTTACAGAAAGTCATATTTAAAGCAAATTTTCGGCTATATTTTCCGAAATTAAATGTTCGCAGTACAGGCAACGGAGGATTACTCCCTCTTCTTCGGACTGGAGCACGGAAAATTTGGACTTTATAGGTTCGCTACTGTTAGAGATACAGTTTGCGTTGATACAGCGCATAACGCCTTCAACATAAGAAGGAAGTACAACATTATTTTTCTGAACCACTTCAAAATCCCTGATAATATTGATAGTGGCATTCGGAGATATAAGGGCAATCCTGTTAAGCTCTTCTATACTCAGTTCCTTGCCTTCGATCTTCACAACATCTTTTTTGCCTCTGGCACCAAGTGCATTCATAACAAAGCTTACAGTTGTCCGGAAAGTGCTGGAGATTCGAAGTATACGCAGAACGTTTAGAGCCTGCCCTGCTTTTATATGGTCAATAACTGTTCCATTCTCAATTGCCTGGATCTTCAGGTCTCGTTTTTCCTTCATTCAATCACTCCCATGGCAAGAGAAAGAAGTGCCATCCGCGTAGGAACTCCATAGAAAGCCTGCTGGAAATAACATGCATACGGCGTTGAATCCACTTCAGGGGAGATTTCGTTGACCCGTGGGAGAGGGTGAAGAATCTTGAGATTCGGATCTGCATTTATCAGCAGGTCACCTGTAACCTTCAACCTGTTTTTAACCTTCTCATACTCTTCAGGATCAGGAAAACGTTCTCTTTGAACCCTTGTCATGTAAAGAACTTCAACATCCCCAATTATCTCCTCAAGGGAATCGGTTTCTCTTATACTGATATTATTCTTTTGAAGATCCTTGACAATTTCTTGGGGCATCCTGAGTTCAGGAGGCGAAACGAAAGTCATTTCAGCTCCGTACAGAGATAGAGCATGGCATAGAGAATGAACTGTCCTTCCATACTTCAAATCTCCTGCCATAGCGATCTTCAGACCTTCGAGATGGCTTTCCCTGCGGATAGTGTAAAGATCAAGGAAAGTTTGTGTAGGATGGTGTAAAGAGCCGTCTCCACCGTTAATTACGGGGACACTTGCAAATTCCGTAGCCATCCTTGCCGATCCGTCAAGGGGATGGCGCATTACTATAAGATCTGCATAGTTGCTAATTACACGGATAGTATCGGCAAGGTTTTCTCCTTTCATTACTGAACTTGCCTCTACTGAACCCAAATTGAGAACCTGCCCTCCGAGTCTCTGCGCAGCAACTTCAAAAGATAATCTTGTCCTTGTACTTGGTTCGAAAAAAAGAAGAGCTATAATTTTTCCATCCAGCAGTCTGGATCTCTCGTCGCCTCTGGCTACAGGTTCAAGCTTTTCTGCAATATCAAGAATGTAATCAATTTCCTTCCGCGAAAAGTCTTTCATAGAGATGACGTGTCTGTTCTTAAATGACATCCTGTTTTCATAAAATGGTTCCCAGAGATATAACCTTTGCTCCAGAAATTTCCAAGAGTACTGGAGGAATTAACTTTGTCCCTGTATTCTCAATTTTGGCATTTTACTTGGAGACCTTATTAAGAAATTCAAGCCAGAGAGCGTCTTTAACTCTTTGATTATCAAATTGTTCTTGAAAGCATTTCATATTTTCTTTAAGGGCTCCGCTTTCGATTTCCTTCAGATCTGTTATTACGTGCAATAAGCCCGCAGTCTCATCATAGAGTTTTCTTGCTTCTTCTGGAGTAAGGGACCTTTCTTCCAGTCCCTCTTCATCCTTTTTTTCCTTTGCCGAGATAATTTCGATGCATTTATCTAGTCTTGATTTCTCAGCTGGACTGAGTTTGTCTTTTTGAACTAGTTTCCACACGTAGCTGTGAAGAGTATAAGTTTCTCCCTCAAATTCAACGTAGTCCGGGATACGCTGACCAACCTAGAAAAAGCGAGAATGCCGGGTTGAAATTAGCTGCCTGCGATCCTTATCGGGTACATGCCTTTAGGAGTTCTTTTTCTAGTTCATTCCACGATTTTTGTCCACTGTCTTTCCCCAGAGATATTGCACACTTATCAAACTGATATGACAACTGGTTAATGTTTACTCTTTATCTGCAAATGTCAGTATAAAACAAGACCGTTAACACAAAAAAACAGTTGCAAATAAAAAGAATTATAGGTAATGAAAAACTCACATACAAAAATAAGATAATAGGAATCAAATTAGAAGAATAAAAATTAAGAAAATTAAATTGAAAGAATAATTAAGTGAATTAAATTAAAAGAATGAAATTAAGACAGCCAATCTATACAAAAACCGGAAATCGAGAGAGTAAATCCGGAGTAAAAACTAGGAATGGAAACAGACAGGACAGCGAACATAAAAATGTTTGAAAATTTCAGCTTTTTCGATTTCCCACTTGAGGTGATACTATAATTCCCATAATTCAGGTTGCACTTGATCTTCTGGAGCTGGATCGCGCAGTAGAGATTGCAAAAGAGGCAATAGCCGGGGGTGCGGACTGGATTGAAATCGGAACTCCCCTGATCAAAAGTGAAGGAATGGATTCCATCCGCACCATGAGAAAAGCTTTTCCAGACCGGACAATTCTGGCAGATATGAAAACCGTGGATACAGGAGCTATAGAAGTCGAGATGGCAGCAAAAGCCGGGGCTGATGTTGTTATTGTGCTGGGAAGTGCAGATGATTCTACATTACTTGATGCGCTCCGTTCAGCCCACAAATATGGGGTAAGGTTAATGGCAGACCTCATTTCGGCTCCTGACCCTGTAAAAAGAGTTATTGAACTTGAGGCTCTGGGTGTGGACTATGTTAATGTACATATAGGCATAGACCAGCAGATGATAGGAAAAGATCCCATATCCCTTCTCAGAGAAATTTCACAGAGAGTCAATGTACAGCTTGCAGTCGCTGGAGGGCTTGACGCAAATAGTGCGGTACAAGCAGTCAAAGCTGGAGCCAGAGTTATAATTGTCGGAGGGAATATTACCCATTCTGACAATGTAACCGAAGCTGCCAGAGAAATCCGGCAAAGTGTAGACTCCCCGGAAGCTGTCGAAATCCGCAGTGCCGGCACTGTAGACCAAGAAATCAGGGCAATTCTAAGGGAAGTGTCCACCTCGAATATTTCCGACGCCATGCATAGAAAAGGGGCAATGAAAGGCATTCACCCTCTGGTAAGAGGAAAAATGGTAGGAACTGCAGTTACCGTGCAGACTTTTCCCGGAGACTGGGCAAAGCCCGTGGAAGCAATTGATATTGCAAAAGAAGGAGATGTAATCGTAATTTACAATGAGAACAAGGATGTTGCCTGCTGGGGAGGACTTGCAACCTGGAGTTCCTTGAATAAGGGAATTGCAGGCGTGGTAATAGAGGGCGCTGTAAGAGATATTGACGAGGTCGAAGATCTAGGACTTCCAATTTATACGAGCAATACAGTACCTAACGCAGGAGATCCTAAAGGTTTTGGAGAAATTAATTCTGAGATTACCTGCGGTGGCCAGACCGTAAAGCCAGGAGATTATATAGTAGGCGATGAAAGCGGTGTTGTGGTAATTCCAGCAGAGAGAGCGTATGAACTGGCAAGAAGAGCAAAAGAAGTTTACAAAACCGAAAAAAGACTCTTCGATGAGATTAAGAGAGGCGGGACGCTGTCTGAGATTATGAATCTGAAGAAATGGGAAAAACATTGAGTAATCTCATTTCTGGAAACTCAGACTGAAAACCAGGACAAAAACATTAAGTGAGAATAAAAAAGTCAGAGAATCTCAAATACCAGAGAAAAACCGCGAAATTTGCAAGAAAGAGTTTTACTCATCGTCTTCAGACTGGGAAAAGCAGATTCTGGACAGAAGGAGGGCTCTGACAAATTTTATTTCTTCTTTCTGGCAATTCTCACCTAACTTTGCCCGAAGAAGAGAATCTAGCTCAATTTCTAAGCTTTCAAGTGAAGCTTTTACCTGTTGTTGTTTTTCTGGAGGAAAGAGTCCTCCAAAATTCCTTATTTTTCCAGAGAGAGCTAGCTGTTCAAGTTGCCTAAAAACATTTTTAGTACTCATATCCTGGATGTCAGCAATCTCGCCAATCTCAAGCCCTTTATTAAAGAGAGAAAAAGTTCTCTCCAGAGAATCCATTTCAGAAGAACCGGATTCAAAAGGATCTGTGTTGATGATATCTGCAGCCTCTAGGTCAAGCGAATCTGGTTCAGGCGAGATATCTACCAGATCTATTTCCCTTGAACTGCCTACCGGAAAGTTCTCTTCTGACCAATCCTGAATGCTCGTGCTCAGATACCTTGTCTTTTTTGTAAGTACGTTACAAGCTTCCAAGTTATTCGTGTTGTCAGACTCAGGATCGGGAATTTGGTCGAGACTAATCTTGACTTCAGCTTTAAGGTTTTCTTCATTTGGAGAAATTTCTATTGAGGTTATTTTCTCTTTTTCAGGGTCTTTACAGGCAGCTCCTGATTTTTCAGGTTCTTCAACAGGTAGCAAACTGTAATCTCTGCAATAGTTTTCGATCTCCTTGAGAAAAACATCCCCGTATTTTCTTAGTTTGTACTCTCCAACTCCTGTAATGGAATGAAATTCCTCAGGGCTACGTGGAAATCTTGCAGCCATTTCTTTAAGGGAAGTATCAGAGAAAATAATATAAGGAGGAAGATTTTTGTTCAGAGCAATTTCCTTTCGCAGGGCCTTTAACCGCTCAAAAAGGATAGGATCAGGCTCTTTTCCGGGTTTTATGGATTTTTTCGCCTTTGATGCATTCAAAATATTAGCAGCGATCGAAAATTTCTCTGGAAAAATCTCTTCTGCAGAGAAACACGGATCATCGGCTTTTTTGCCTTTTATACCGGCAGTTATTGAAGGTACCAAGCTTTCTGCAGCCTCAGGAGAAAATCCTTCGGGGCAGACAAGCTCTATTTGTTCCAGGCCTTTCAGGATTTTCCTGCTCATGGTATTCAGCTTCAGTAAAGGATACTGTGCTCCACTTACGTCCAGAAGACCGGTATTTGTCATTTCGGAGACTAATGACCTCCATTGCTCTTTTGTAAACTCCCGGCCAATGCCATGGCTTTTCAATTTTTCATGACGATTTTGTCGGATTTTTTTATTCTTTGAGCCTGTAAGGATGTCGATAACATAGTTAGTGCCAAAGCGCTGGTTCAATTCCTGGACGCAGGTTATCAATTTCTTTGCAGCTTCAGTCCCGTCAAAGGTACCTTTCGGACTAAGGCAGCAGTCACAGTTCCCGCAGGGTTCCGAGAGGTCCTCACCAAAGTATTCCATCAAGGTTTGGCGCCTGCATTTATTTCCCTCGCAATAAGCTACCATCTGCCTTAATTGCACAAGAGAAATATCTTTCTCCTTTTCATTTGTTTTCTGTGAAATAAAGTATTCAATCTTGAAGCGGTCCCCTCTGCTAAAAAAAAGAATACATTCACATGGGCTTCCATCCCTTCCCCCTCGCCCAGTCTCCTGATAGTAACTTTCAAGATTTCTGGGAAGGTCGTAGTGTATTACAAAACGTACATTGGACTTATCAATTCCCATTCCAAAAGCAATTGTAGCTACTATAATGTCTACGTCATCTTTTATGAACATCTCCTGGTTTCGAGTTCTCTCGGCGTCCGAAAGACCTGCATGGTAAGGAAGAGCCCTGAAACCTGCAACGTTCAATTTTTTTGTAAGAGCCTCAACACTGTT
>JAMXLQ010000042.1 GCA_024280975.1 Methanosarcina sp. | reverse complement strand
TTAGGACAGTGGTTTTTTCGGGCGCTTGCAGGCGAAGGGGAAAGTATCTTTGAAGGGATTTTTTCTGCACAAAAGTACTTCCGGAGGGCTGAGGAAAGTATAGCGGAAGCTTATGGCTGGGTAAATTTTTCGGAATTCCTATTCTCTAGGTAATTGGTTTCGTCATCCGGATGGCCGGAGTAGATGTATACGGAGTTGAGGTTTCTCTCGGGATGGAAGATTTAAAACGGATTTTCGGATGAAGTAGCGACTCTACCAGATTTCTATATATTTTCTATGTATTTTTCCATGTTATTCAGTTTTTCTACTGCAAGAATAATTATATAAATCTCAGCCCTCTGAGTTTCAGGCCTGAGAAATTCTCAACAGGAATATATTCAGGCGCACCATAATACTCTTTGGGGGTTTGGTATATTTAGTGCTATTAGTGAGAGCCTAGAACTTTCAGAAACTGTTCTCAAAGAAATTCTTGGTTTATATCAGGAAATAAGGGAGCTGTCTGATGAAGAGATTCTCTATGACTCTTCTAACAGGGCTGAAAGCCTGTTCCTGAAGCTGGATGTTTTAATTACTCGGGATTTAGAAGATGATGTAGTTTCTATTCTCCTGAATAAACAGGATCTGGATCCAATTTTCGCTCACATTAACCGATTTAGGAATTTATACACAGTGAGTCTGGAAACCGAGTATGCAAAGGAAATTCTTGCGAGCCAATCTTCCTGGAATGTCCTTGAGGAATTTCCTTTCTATAGAAATTATCTCAGGCTGGTTCGGACAGAGTTCAAGGGTTTCGGGCTAAAATCCGGGGATAAAATCTTTTTTCTCGGGAGCGGACCTCTTCCCCTAACTCTTATTATCTTCTTCAGGTGCCACGAGGTAAAGGGCATAGGAATAGAGCAGGATCCTGCAAGGGCATCGCTTTCGATAAGAGTGCTCAGTAAACTTGGACTTTCGGAAGACATTACTATAATTATCGGGAATCATTTATCTATTAACCCAATTGACTTTATAGGTCCTGATACCGGGACAAAGGCTCTCATGATAGCTGCCCAGGCTGAACCTAAAAAAGAAATTCTCGATCACTTATTAAAGGTAATCTCTCCAGTATGCAGGATTTCTTACAGGATCTACGAAAAAGGCTTAATGAAATTGATAAACCGGGACTTTCTGCTTAATTTGCCTGAAGGTTACAGAGAATATAAGAGAATCCGGCCTGAACCTCCTGCATATAATACAGTCGTCTTTCTGGAGAAAAAAAAGTAATCGCTCCGGAATTCCGGAGTAGTAACGGGTTAATTACTTCTCCCTTATTGGGACCTGAATCTCAGTCATAAGCTCTTCTTCAGGAACTTCTGCAGGGTCATTGAAATACAATTCTCTGCTTGGACCCAAAGTTTCCAGATTGTTCTCTCTGGCATATGAGAAAATCTGGTTGTAACCAGCTTCGATGCCTGGATATGATCCACGGTAAACAACAGAAACGGCCCTTATAGCAGGCAGGGTTTTTATTTCCATTTTGGGATCATCTACTGAAATCCTGCCTGAGACAGGCAGAACGATCTCGATATCAGCCCCAGTTTCTTTATATTCTTCGTCATGGCAGAGGAACATAACAGGACCTATAACTTTTACACGGTTTCGCTGGTTTTCAGGACTATCGACGCATGCACAGATTCCACCTATGAGTTTTCCAATAGTTGTCGTAAAAGCTCCTTTTTCACGCTTGCTTATTACTCGTATCTCGGGTATTTCTTTTATAACGGGTTCTGTAACAGACATTTTGAATAACTCCATAACTTTTCCATTATGTTTGCAGGCGCCCCGCAAGATCCCTTCGATCCTTTGTAGCTGTCCGATTTCCAGCCGGGTCTGTTCAAGTTTCTTCCTGAAGCCTGCTCCTATGTACTCGAAGTCTCCTCTGTTTTCCGCGTCCAGAAACAGGGAAATTTCTTCCAGGGAAAAACCGAGGAAGCACAGAGTTTTAATTTTCATTCCTTGCTCTAGTTGGGAAACGGTATAGTACCTGTATCCTGTAAAAGGATCCTTTGCTTCCGGAACAGGATTCAAAAGGTTGCTTTTGCTTACATTAGTTTAGGCTGATTTTTTTATAGTTTTAGACTGTTTTCTATTACATGGGGACAGTTGAGCCATTAGAAAATTATGTTAAGAGACTTGAAAAAGTTTTTGAGGAATCAGATAAACCCAAAGAGAACTTAAACACTATTGGACTTTTCGGATAGGCTCTAAGTACATTTTTTAACAAAGATTGTTGCCATTTCGGAGCGAATTTCAGGTAATACTTTGGATGTCTTTATGCTCCCATTGGACAAAGTCCTAAAAACTCCGATTTTAGTTCAGCTCCATTATTCTTAACTTATTTTTCTGCTATATACAAATCTGATTATTTCTATTTTGATTATTACAAAAATAATCACTCGTGTTTTGCATGAATTTGAATGGGAATTGAATATAAAAATATTGTAAACAACAAAAATAAAAACGTCGTAAACTCCACAAAGAGGTGGGATTTATAAAGCTTTCTGCAGAGGAACATCAAAAACTTGACGAAAGTCTTGAAATATTGCAAAGCTTGTTTATCGAGCAATTGCAGGATTACAAACAAAAAAAAGCTGTAGCGACAGACAATGAATTTATTAAAACCATAGGAGAAAAATATCTCACTCCCTCGGGTCTACTTGATCTCTTGGAAGACTACCAGTTACTTACAGAATCGCAACCATGTACATGCTCGGGACCATGTAAAGCTACTTGCGTTAATCCATGTAGAAGCCGCATTAATGCAACACCGTGATGATCCTAATAGGTAGATAAGGTATACATCGTTTGGTTCGAAATCAGAAAGAGTATAGCTTTGCTCTTAATATTTGTTTGGATTACCAAAAACAGGGGGTAAATATGAGACAATACGATGATATAGCAATGAGGATAATTCAGTTTTTGGTCACTGAGGATTGTAACCTTGATTGTGTTTATTGCTATGAAAAACAGAAGTCTCAAAAAGCCTTATCAGCTCAATTTATGAAGGATATTATATATCAGCAGATGGTTGAAGGCAACGGATACAAAGAATTATCCATCGATTTCTTCGGTGGGGAGCCTTTATTAGAATTTGAGACCATAAAAGAAGTGGTAGAGTGGTTTCATCAAGTGAAATGGCCCCAATCCTCCAAAGCATATCGTTTTGTAATAACTACTAACGGAACGCTGCTCGATGAGGATAAAAAGAGTTGGTTTACGAAATACAGCAATGTTCTAACCCTTTGCCTCAGTCTGGATGGAACTCCCGAGGCGCATAACCTAAACCGTTCCAATTCATATGACACAGTAATAAAAAATATTGATTTTTTCAAAAAAAACTGGCCGGAACAGCCGGTAAAGATGACAATAAGTCAATATACGCTCAATCAAATGTATGCAGGTATTGTACATATTCATAAGCTCGGCCTACAAGTTGAGGCTGATGTTGTATTCGAAAATGTATGGGGAAATGAAGATGCTAGGAAGAAGGCCCTTCGAACCTATGCAGAAGAATTAGAAAAATTAGTTGTATTTTATTATAAAAACCCAGATTTGCCAAGACCTAGATTAATAAACAAAAACATAATGAGTTTATATGGCCGGAAAGCTCGGGGCAACAATATGTTTTGTGGAGCTGGAAAGCATCTTATATGCTGGACGGGCGACGGTAGCAAATATCCATGCATGCGTTTTGCACCCATATGTACCTCATCACCCTTGCAGGATATATCATTTTCCAGAAATAATCTTAATGAAAAATGCCAAGTATGTATTTTTGAAAGTCTGTGCCAGACATGCGAAGGTCATAATTTTGAAGTAACCGGATCGTGTTTTTATCGAACTGATTTCCACTGTGATTTTTTCAAATTGGAAATGCTTGCATCAGCAAGGCTGTTTTTTTTGGAAAACCAGAATGATTTATTTGATATGGATAGTAATAAAGATTCTGAAGAGAACATTCTAGATAAAATACGCAAAATACTTGCAATAAAGACAATAAACGATAGCTGTAGTGTTGCTATAGGTATTGACTAAAGACGAAAATTATTTTGAAGGGTGTCTGAGAACTGGTTACTTCACTCAAATAACCGTACTAGGATCTATCAGTAGAATATGCAGGAAAAGCAACGATCATATCAATAGATGCAGATAAGAGTCCTGAACTTACTAAACATTTCGGAGTATTTCTTGTTCCTGACTCCACTGTGATCTCAACCAGGGGCATCATGAACGGCCCACATATTTACTTGCAACAGAATGAGACATTCACTACTGACAGACTCCAAGCAAGAATTATTGAATACGATGATGATATTAAGTATCGATAGGAAAAATTTTCTACCCAAAAATGAAATTGGCTTCCTGATATTTAATTTTCGCATATGTATGGTATTTTGTATTCCATAGTCTTTGAAATGAGTTTTTACTAATTCACATAGCTTTAATCAGCCGATATCGAAAATTTTTGTTGAGTGAACAAAATTAGTTTGAAATTTAGAATTTTTTCTGATTTTTTGATAGTGTACAAGTTTTTCTGTAAAATCACAAATCTCAAGAAGTCACGAATTCGGATATAATACATTCTCCAGAAATTTGCTTTTGAATTTACAGAAGAATTGCAACACTACCCAGCGGAACCATTGTAGGAAGTATGGCTCTGTAGAAAACCTGTCAAAATTAGCCTAAAAAGACTGAAATTACCTATGCAAATCTGAAGCAAGTAATTAATTCCAAATTAATGCAAACTCATCTTTTCAGAGCTATAGAGCCGGAAATATGTTCATATATTAAATTGATATATCATTCAAATATTGGAAAAAGCAAATACTATTAGAGTTTAATAAAAAGATAACGATATCAGATAAAAATGATTATATAGGTATGATAAAATTTCTTAAAGTTCTTACAAAGAAATTCCTTGAATCATCATGGAAAGTAAACTCAAAGTATTATTCTACATAATGGTTTTTGTATTGACATTGTGGATTTGTGTAAAATATGACATACGTAGCACTCCCGGAGTTATGCCAGGTCAACCCTAATTAGTTAGAATTGTCCTCCTCGCGCTAAGGTGGGTAAAATCATCTTAAAAACTTAAATGCTAACTTTTTGTGGTACTGTGTAGTCTACGGGTTTTGACCTTCTAATAAAGGTCATTGAATGCTGAATATTATTCCAGGCCCTGTCAACTACACAGTACCTTTTCCCACTAAAGGTATATCTTAAGGAAAGGAATGATAATACTGGATAGTATATCCTGCAAGAACACTTATCCCAAACAGTAGAAACAGTATTTTCAATACTTCTTTTTTGTCCTTCTCCTCCTTAAACAGAACTAGCAATCCCACACCGCCACCAGCAGAGAGCCCTGCTATCATTGAACCATAAGTAATGGCACCTTTGAGATACAACATGGTTATCGCGACAGAAGCAGCACAGTTTGGGA
>JAMXLQ010000041.1 GCA_024280975.1 Methanosarcina sp. | reverse complement strand
TTCTCAATGCCGATTTTTTTCGAGAAAAATCTTTACTCATTCGTATTCATTTATGCACCTCTGGCAATTCCAATATCTCTTGCTGCCACTCATCAGGAAGTGATATATGAAAAAAAAGGGACACTCTGAGGAGAATGTGGATCTACCTTCCTCTATCTATCCTTGTAGGTCTCGCTTTCGGGCAAGCAGAATATGCACTAATAGGAGCCAGAGAACTTATTCCGGATCTTTCACCAATAAACCTGCTGATACTCATAATTATAATGGTTTTCATTATCGGGCTGATAGAAGAGCTCATCTTTAGGTCAATTCTCCAGACAAGTCTTGAAGGACTCTTTGGACCAATTGGAGGAATTTTCCTTTCAAGCTTTCTTTTTGGGATAATGCACTCTACTTACGGTATGCCCTACGAAATAGTATATACCTTCCTCGTAGGAGGCTTTTTAGGATACTTATTCTATAGAACCCGAAGTCTTCCACTTGTGGTAATGATCCATGGATCGATGAATGTATTTTTGTTCGGAATACTCCCCCATTTAGGGTCTGTACTTGGATTGACGTAAGTGCTATTTGATACAAAAAGCTGTAAAGATAATTTGAAGAAGCCTATGAAAGTTAGCGTGTTCGATCTTAATAGAAATGAGGTAAAAACTCAGCGTTAATCGTTTACAGTCTTTTATTCAGGGTTATCTTTTTTCTGCTGTAGGAGAAATCATCTGGTTGATAGTCGCCAAATCCCGATGCAGGGCGTTTGAAGCAGCAACATACAATAAAGCCATTTTATCTCTAAGTCTCAAGCTTTTCCTAAATTTGAAACCCAACATAGGTATTTAGAAGTTCCAGCCCGGAATTTTAGAAATATGGTGATATTTCCTCTACTTGTTGATCGGAATTTTGATTAGGATTGGCCTTCTGTTATCGCTCCATAGAAAAGAATGAAAGATCAAAAGGTCTAAAAACCAAGAGATCTGCTTTCTTATGGGAGAGCCACAAATTATAAATATAGATCTTTAATAGAAAACTGCTATTCTTTATGAACATAATTTGATAGGCTCCGGGGAAAAATTATGGCCAGGTATGCAGACCGTTTCTGGGAGATTGATTGTCTGCGAGGATTTGCCGTCCTTTTGATGCTCCTGTATCATTTTCTTTATGACCTGGACTTTTTCGAGATTGCTGATATTCAGCTTAGTACTGGCCTCATTCTATATGCAGGCAGATTCTCAGCTTTACTTTTCATCCTAATTTCAGGAACTGCCCTTTCCATAAGTCATTCAAGAGCCCTTAATAAAGAGTTCGGCGGAAGTGGAGTAGAAAACTTTTCAAAGTACCTGAAAAGGGGGCTCAGACTCTATTTAATGGGGCTTTTACTCACAGGTATAACCTGGATCTTTTTGCCTGAAGAATATATCGTTTTCGGGATCCTGCATTTTTTTGGAATTTCGGCTGTGCTTGTATATCCTTTCCTGAAATATGGGAAAGAAAATCTCTTTTTCAGCTTGTTCTTTGGACTCTCAGGGCTTTACCTCAGGAATATGACTTTTGGGTCTTCCAGTCTTCTCTGGTTGGGTTTCACTCCCGAAAACTTCAGGACCCTTGACTACTTTCCTATATTTCCCTGGTTTGGAGTATTGCTCGCAGGAGTTTTTCTGGGGAATTTCCTATATGCAGGAGGGAAAAGACAGTTTGAAATCCCATATACTGGAGAAAATTATCTCTTCAGACTGTTTTCCAGAGTGGGACAGCATTCTCTAGTCATTTATTTCATTCATCAACCGCTTTTTCTCGGGCTCTTATTCCTGAGCGGGCTGATCAGTCCGAATGTAATATAAGACTCGTTTAAAAAGCCTAAAAAATGAAAATTCCTAGTTTATCTTTGCAACTCTAAAATTACCAGTAGATCTAAAGCCTGCTGGTTTTATATCATCTAACATACTTAATGAGCATCTATTTGCTTACACTTATATACTGATCAGTCTTCGCCTGCTTTCTAAAAAATAGCAAGGATATAAGGTAAAAAGAGCTAGGATTCCTGTTTTCAATCCGATAAAGGAGCAGGAAGTGCAAAGCAAAAGATAGAAGATGGAGAAAAGAATGTATCTGGAAATTACGATGTTTGCTTATTTTGTAGTTCTTTTCCTGACCCTTAGGGATATACGGATCTTTAAAAGAACAGGTTATCGTTCTTACAGGAAAGGAGCCCTGAAGGGACTTGCAGCTTCTACCGTAATTTTGATGGGAGCAATGATTGTTAAGGCAAAGCCGGATCTTGGGCTGCTTCTCGTATTAATAGGACTCTTTATTAATCGTAAAGGAATAAGAGAACGTGTTTTTACTAATGCAGGAACTCTTGACCGTTTTGTAGGTAAAACGGATTATATAAAGAGGAGATAAAAAGGATAATAACACGTAAGGATGCAGAATACATAGTGCAGAATTATAGCCAAATACTTTAACGAGATCACATCCAGAATATAATTCTCGCTATGAACCCAAACTACAAAAAGTATATATCTAAAGGAGAATTGTCAGCATCTATTACTCACTCAATTAGTTGAGAGAAAGAGTAGTAACTCTCCAGCTTTAGGCTGGAATGTCGACCCCAAAACTTATAAATCTCAAGTGACCTATTAGTCGACAAAATCGGTATCAATCAAATATTTGTATCCAGTTTTCGCTAAATATATCAATTTGAGAGAAGGAAATAGACGTCTAAGGACTGTTTTCTACCTCCCACTTCACGTTAACTAGAATTCACAGGAAGACATGTGAGATAAACTAGAAGAGAATTGAATAACTGGACTAAAAACATCCAAGAGGAGATACGATGGGAAATATTAGACAGACAAATATAAAAAGAACCGCATTAGGATTGATTGAAAACTACGGAAACGTCTTCACAAAAGATTTTGAGACTAACAAGACTCTTGTGACAAAGTACACAACTATTGAAAGCAAGGTTATAAGGAATAGGGTTGCAGGTTACGTCACGAGAAAAGTTGCACGCATGAAAGTATACTGAGCACAGAATTTAATTCCTGGACACAGGTGGGGATATCTGACATGTTTGAAGGAGCAATGCCTGCCCTGATAACTCCTTTTACGAAGGATGACAGGATTGACAGGGAAGGTCTACAAAGGAATATTGCATTTGTCGAAGAGGGAGGAGTTGCAGGGATTGTGCCCTGTGGCACTACCGGAGAATCCGCGACGCTTTCCGCACGTGAGCATGAAGAAGTCATAGATATTGCAGTAGAATGCTCAAAAGTTTCTGTGATTGCAGGAACAGGTTCAAATAATACAGGAGAAGCTCTCCAGTTTACAAAACACGCTGCAGATGCGGGTGTTGACGGTGTACTTCTGATTTCTCCCTACTATAACAAGCCAAACTCTGCAGGCTTGCTTGCACACTTCAAGAAAATCGCAGAGGCAGTCGATATTCCTATGATTATGTATAATGTTCCTTCTCGTACAGGGCAGGACATGCCACTAGAAGTTATTGTCGAACTTGCAAAAGTCGAAAATATTGTGGGAATAAAGGAAGCCAGTGGAAGTGTCGGGAAAGTTTCCCAGATCCTGGAAAATACTGCAGATGACGACTTCGTGGTTCTTTCAGGCGAGGATGGTTTGACTCTTCCGATTCTCTCTGTAGGAGGTGGAGGAGTCATTTCTGTTGCTGCAAACATAGTGCCTGACAGAATGTCCAAAATGGTAAATGCAGCTCTTGCCGGAGACTACGAAACCGCAAGGAAGATTCATTTTGAAATTGCTCCTCTGATTCGTTCCCTTTTCCTGGAAACTAACCCGATTCCGGTTAAAAAGGCTGCGGAACTTGCAGGCCTTGCAAGCGGGCACCTGAGACTTCCACTTGCGCCCCTTAGTGAGACAAATACTCAGAAGGTTGCAGATGAACTCAGGAAATTGGGGGTTATAGAATGATTAATGTTGCAGTACTCGGAGCTTGCGGCAGGATGGGCTCTTTAATTGTGGAGAATGTTACAAATTCCACGGATATGCAAATTGTTGCTGCTTTTGACATCAATAATTTCGGAAGGGATGCAGGAGAATTTGCCCATGTCGGGAGCTTGGGAGTCCAGATTTCGGACGTAAAAGACCTTCAAACTGTTCTGAAAAAAAGCAGGGCTGATGTCCTTATTGACTTCACCGTAGCTGGCGCAACCGTAGTTAATGCTCCAATAGCAGCCAGAGCCGGAGTAAATCTCATAATAGGAACTACAGGACTGACTCCGGAGCAGCGAGCAGTAATTGACGATGCTATCCAGGAAGGCCAGGTAAGTGCCGTTATTTCCCCTAACTACTCTGTAGGCGTTAATGTCTTTTTCAAGATAATCAGGGAAGCTGCAAAATATCTTGCAGATTATGATATCGAGATAATAGAAGCTCATCATAACCAGAAAAAAGATGCCCCAAGCGGAACCGCCCTTAGGGCAGCTGATGTTATCAGTGAGGCTCTCGGTGGAAAGGAATACATCTACGGTCGAGAAGGCATTGCCCCACGTGGAAAAGAAATCGGAATTCACGGAGTTCGTGCCGGAGATATTACAGGCGACCACACTGTTCTTTTTGCAGGGAATTCTGAAAGAATTGAGATTAAACATATGGCTCACTCCCGTCAGATCTTTGTCAAAGGCGCAGTCCGTGCAGCAGAGTGGGTCTGCGGGCAGAAACCCGGAATTTATTCTATGGATGATGTGCTCGGTTTATGAAATAACATCCTAACTTAAAAAGAAATAATAAGTATGGGCCTGAGTGTTTTTATAAGGTCCACTCTTGTTTTCATTTTAGAAACACAGTTATTTGCTCTCATTTTTCTAACTATTTTAACTTAAGTCAAGCGAGATTTGTTATTTTAGAACATTAATATTAGACAGCACACAGGAAAAGTTATAAATATAAATAGATAGGAAATAGGATACTGCTTGCTTGCAAGTATAAAGCCCTGAAATCTCAAAAACGTCTTATCATCCCACAACAATAGGGATACTTGCTTGCAAGCAATATTTCAGTAAAATAGTTATGAAAAACTGCAAGCTTGGACAAAAAAATCGAAATCAAAAACAAATCCATGAATCTGATAGACTTGAGTCCTGATAGAATAGTTGCCAGGCAGAGTCATTCATGACTGAAGATAAGCCCAGAACTCAAGTTCTCAACCCTGTCCGCAATAACGACGTTGCCCTGTATCCTCAGCTTTTTTCCCTTATCCCATTTTCCGTGAATAAAAAGCCTATCCGCTGCTGAGACGAGGCATAAGCCGTGGTAGAGTACAACTACGGTTTTTCCTTCATATTCAATGGAGAAGACACTTTCATATTCGCTTCTTATACCCCCAAAGAAAATAATAAAAGGTATACCAAGAAAAAAAGAAGAGTGTTCATAGGTTCTGGAATCAATAGATGCTGTAACTTCAGCTCCAAATTCTTCAGTTTCCTTTTTTGGTCTTTCGTCTTCATTTTTAGTTTTTGAGTCTTCAGAGAGATATATAACTTCAGGATTTATTCCAGAATCACCTTCTTTTTGCATAAAAAAGCCCCATTGGATCTATAATTTAGTTATATATAGTTTTTGTGTGTAATTTAATGTCATATTTGATAAAATATTCGCTAATAGGGCAAGTTTTAATCATTTTCTATATATCTTTTATGGCCAGATCATTAAACTGTTTTTGAGAAAACTTTAGGATTCATTCCTGAGAGGAGAAATTCTTAGGATAAGAGTTTCAAAAACTTTCAGAACAGAAAGGTATAAATAGTCAACGTTTAGATGTTTACTTATGTTCCTACCGGCAGGTGAAAAACAGTTTGAATTTTGGGTTCTGCGTCGAAATGGGCTTCCGAATATCAATATTGCAAGGCAATTCGGGGTCTCCAGGCAGGCAGTCTCGCGAGCCCTTCTTAGTATGGATAAGCGCATCGAAGAAATCCTGCTTGAAATGGCCAGAGCAAACAGGATCGAAGTCGAAAAATTGGACTCAAAGAAGGGGATACTCTTCGGAAAATCGATCCCCTTCAAAGCCAATGCAATAATTTTTGTCTCGGCAAAACACGGAATGCAGGTCTGGTA